>CAIWGR010000154.1 GCA_903912275.1 uncultured delta proteobacterium | reverse complement strand
GAGTAACTAGATACAGAGAGTCCCGGTATGTGGGCAATGAGGGGTTGCCTCACCCCCTGCCTGTCCTCAATTCTTCGGACATCATGAAGTTCAAGGTTAACCGGAATCACTTTTTCAACGGTCTCTCCAGCGTCACCAACGTCGTCGGCAACCGCGCGACGATGCCGATTCTGCAGAACGTGCTCATCGAAGCCGAAGGTGACACCATCACGCTCACCACGACTAACCTCGACCTCAGCATCTGCTGTCGCATCAAAGCCACCGTCACTTCCCCAGGTCGGATCACGCTTCCCGTCAAGAAACTCGTCCCGATCATCCGCGCCCTTTCGAGTAGCGACACCATCGTCGAACTCACCGGCAAGGACCGCGTTAAGATCACCTCCGGCAGTTCCGTGTTCCAGATCGCCGGCCTGCCTGCCGACCAGTTCCCGCCCATCTCGAACTTCACGGGTCAGCCGACGATCTCGATCAACCAAGACGACCTGGGTGACATGCTCCGCAAGGTCAGCTACGCGCAGTCGTCCGACGAGAATCGCTACATCCTCAACGGTGTCTTCTTCGAATTCGCCGAAGGTAAGCTCACCGTCGTCGCCACCGATGGCCGTCGTCTCGCAAAATGCGAACGTAAGATCGCCGGTTCCGACAAGACCCTCGCCCTCATCCTTCCTGCCCGCACGATCATCGAACTGATGCGTCTGCTTAAGTCCGGCGGCGAAGCGCACGTCTCGCACAACGAACGCCAGGTCGGCTTCACGATCGACATCCCGAAGAACGAAGAAGGCCTTGTAGACCGCATCCAGCTGGTCTCCAAGGTCGTCGAAGGCAACTACCCGAACTACCGCCAGGTCATCCCGAAGGATGCCGGCTCCAAGGTGCGCCTCGAGCGCGAGAAGCTCCTCGAAAGCGTCAACCGCGCCGCCCTCATGACCGACGATCGCAACAACACGATCCGCATGACCGTTTCGAAGAAGACCCAGAATCTTGAGATCTCCGCGAAGTCCGAAAGCGGCGACGCGCACGAACCCATCGCCGTAAAATACGAAGGCCCGGACGTGAACATCGCGTTCAACCCTCAGTACATCACCGACCCGCTCAAGGCCCTGACCGAGGACGAGATCGATTTCGAATTCAAGGATGAGATGTCCCCGGGCGTCATCCGCGGATTGAAGGACGACTTCCTTTGCGTCGTGATGCCTCAGCGCATCTCGTAAGCCGCCGGCTGATCAGAGTCCGAGGTCGTCGCAATCCGGGAGCGATTTGATTCGCTCCAGGATTCGGCGGGACGCTTCGATCGAGCGGTCGGCGTGTTCGCTGCCCGGATCATATTCCGACGGTTGCAACGCCTTCCCGAACCGGACGCGGATGCGCGCCGACCCAAGCGGGAAGTGGGCTCCGCGCGGCAGCATGTCACGAGCGCCGCGGATATGGATGGGCACCACCGGTACGCCGGAACGACAGGCCAGGAGGCCGGCACCGGCCTTAGGCGCCGTGATGAAGCCGTCTCGGCTGCGGGTGCCTTCCGGGAAGATCAGAAGGCCTTCACCGGCCTTCAGGGCAGCCAAGGCTGAGCGGATAGCGCCGATATCAGCTTCCCCGCGGTCGACAGGGATGGAATGACAGGCTTGGATGACGAAGCCGAAGACGGGATTATCGAAGAGCGAGCGGCGGGCGATGAACGAGATTTCCCGGGGTAGGCTCGAGCCGATCAAGGGCGGGTCGAGCATGCTCTGGTGGTTGGACGCGAAGAGACAGGCGCCTGACGGGACGTTCTCCCAGCCTTCGACTTCCAGGGTGGAAAAGACTTCGATGAACGATCGCGCGCCGTGGTAGACG
>CAIWGR010000153.1 GCA_903912275.1 uncultured delta proteobacterium | reverse complement strand
TCGGGCCGTCGCCACGGTAGGCTCCTCATGAAGCTTCACACCCTCTTCGCCTCCACCGTTTGCCTCTTGCTCGGCGGCTGCTTCGGACCATCCGACATCCCCGACACGGCAGGGGCCCATCTCGCAGGCTCCATCCCCCATACCGAGGAGGGCTTCGTCTTCGGCACCAACGAATGGTTCATCCGCACCGGGCCGAACCCGGGCGGGGCCGGCCCCAACTACTGGGGCAGCGGCAAGGAGTCGGTCGAGGTGGTCGACAACAAGCTCCACCTCCGCATCGCCCAGGTGAACGGTCGCTGGACCTCGGCCGAGGTCATGACCCCCATCCCGGACGGCAAGCGGGGCGCGGTCATCATGATTACGAGCCCCACCCACGACCTCGACCCGCGGCTCGTCATTGGCATGTTTGCCTACCGCGACGACCACAACGAGCTCGACATCGAGATCAGCCGATTCGGCAGCCCCGCCTCCCTCAATAATGCCCAGTATGCGGTGCACTCGCCCCGCGGCGGCGTGGAGAAGTACCCCTTCACGATCAAGGCCGCGCCGGACGCGTCGGCTCCCATCCATACCATCACCTGGGGCCCGCGGGTCAGCCCGGGTGTGGGGCTTGGCGTCGAGCCCATCTCATTTGCGACCGATGGCGCGGGCGTGCGGGAGAGCTGGGACTACGCTGGTGCAGCCGTCAACCTGCAGCGGGCCTGGCTCCACATCAATGTCTGGCTCTACGAGGGCAAGCCGCCCGCCAACGGCCAGCCAATCGATGTCGAGATCGGCTCCATCCGCTTCTACTAACCGAAACCACCCGTTGGCCCTGCAGGGTCTCACCGGCTGCTTGAGAGGTCTCTTTGTCGAACGCAGCGCTTGAAAAAATCTACGACGACCGTCGCCTCTTCGGCCACCCCGTCGGCCTTGGCGTGCTCTTCCTGACCGAGATGTGGGAGCGCTTCTCCTACTACGGCATGCGCGGGCTCTTGAAGCTCTACATGGTCAACTACCTCTTCGTCGTCTCGCGCCAGATCGTGCAGGGCGGTGATGCGATGGCGCCCGGCGACCCGAATGCGGTCATCGGCTGGAACTTCATCCGCAACCTCATCGACAGCGACCCGACGACGCCGGTCGGCGCCCACGCCTCGGTGCTCTACGGCTGGTATACCGGCCTCGTCTACGCCACCCCCATCCTCGGCGGCTACCTCGCCGACCGCTACTGGGGACAGCGCAAGACGGTCATCCTCGGCGGTGCCCTCATGGCGCTCGGCCACTTCGCGATGGCCTACGAGAACTGGTTCTTCATCGCGCTCCTGCTGCTCATCATCGGCAACGGTGCCTTCAAGCCCAACATCTCGACGCAAGTCGGCAACCTCTACCGGCCCGGCGACCCGCGCCGCGATGGCGCCTTCACCATCTTCTACATGGGCATCAACCTCGGCGCCTTCATCTGCAACCTCATCTGCGGCACGCTGGCCGCGACCAAGGGCTGGCACTGGGGCTTTGGCGCCGCCGGCGTAGGCATGGTCCTTGGCCTGCTCATCTACATCTTCGGCCAGTCGAGCCTTGCGCCCGACAGCCTCACCGTGGCCCGTGAGAAGGCGACCGCCGCCATCCCCGAGACCAGCGCACCGCTCAACGGCTCCGAGTGGCAGAGCGTGAAGGCCCTCATCCTGCTCTGCCTTCTCAACGTGGTCTTCTGGGCCGTCTACGAGCAGCAGGGCAACACGATGCAGACCTGGGCCGACGAGAAGACCGTCTGGCCCATCATCGCAGGCTTCCAGGTCCCCGCCACCTGGTTCCAGTCCATCAACCCCTTCTTCATCTTCGCGCTCGCCCCGCTCTTCGACATCTTCTGGCGCTGGCAGGCGGCGCGCAACCAGGAGCCCACCAGCGTGCAGAAGATGGCGATCGGCGCGGCCCTCCTCGGTCTCTCCTTCATCATCATGGTCTTCGGCGCCCGCGCCATCGGCGACGGCTCCGGCAGCTGGTTCTGGCCCGTCACCTGCACCATCATGCTGACCATCGGCGAGCTCTACCTCTCGCCGATCGGCCTCTCGCTGGTCACCAAGGTATCGCCCGCCCGTATCGTCTCGGTGATGATGGGCATGTGGCTGGCCTCCAGCTTCTTCGGCAACATCCTCTCCGGCTACATCGGGCTTCTCTATGAGACCAAGATGGTCTCCAACGAGAACTTCTTCTGGATTCTGACCGGGCTTGGACTGGCGACGGGCGCTCTCATGTGGGCCTTCTCCAAGCCGCTCGACAAGATCATCGCCCGGAGCCAGGGCGACGCCTTAGCGGCGAAGTAGCGGCGTGCAGCTCCCCACCTTCCAAGAGGCGCTGGCCGGCTACGAGGCCATGACCTCCCGCACCACGATGGGGGCGCTCGGCATTGTGCTGACAGACTTCAGCGCCGACCATCTGGTGCTCGAGATGCCCATCACCGATGCCGCCCGTCAGCCCATGGGGCTGCTCCACGGCGGGGTGAACATGGTGCTGGCTGAGTCGGCCGCGAGCATGCATGCGGCGCTCACCTGCGACACCTCCAAGGAGGCGCCGGTGGGCATCGAGATCAACGGTTCTCACATCCGCTCGGCCAAGGAGGGACGGGTGCGGGCGACCGCGAAGGTCATCCGCCGGAGCCGGACCCTCGTGGTACATGAGATTGAGATGACGCTGGTGGAGACGGGCGAGCTGCTCTGCATCTCGCGTGTGACCAACCTCTACCGGCCGCACCGGTAGTCGCCGGTTACTGCTTCGGGACGAAGGAGTTGACCAGGCCGACCATCGCCTTCTCTTCGGCCGTCATGACCTCGACGCTTCCGACACACTTGAGGAAGTAGGGGTCGCCGGGTGCCTCGAAGATGGCGGCGAAGAGGGCGTAGTTCTCTTTGCGCTCCACGGGGCCGGCCATGGTCACGCCCTGCGTCTTGTAGGTGCCCTGGGTGCGGGCCATGGTGACCTGCACGCCATTGATCTGGAGGATGGCGCGGTCGCCGTCAGGCGGGCTGCCCGAGCCGTCGGCGGGGGTGCCGGGGCGGTCGAACTGGCGGATCCACCGGTTGATGTTGTCGTCTACGCCGCCACCGCCGGAGAAGTGGAACATGGCGCACTCGGCCTCTTTGCCGGCCGGCGCGGGGAGCTCCCACTGGGCCACGCGCATGCTGCTCGAGGGGGTTTCGACAGTCCAGGTGGGGGGTGCGGTCCACTGTGCTTTGCCGGTTCCGCCGGCCAGCGCGGCTGAGCCTTCAGCAGCGGGCATTGCCGGTGCTGCAGCAGGTGCAGCGGCGGCGGGCTCAGCTACGGGAGCGGCCATGGAGGTACCGAGCGCATCCTCCTTCTGCGAGCAGGCGGCGAGCGGCAGGGTTGCCGCGATCAGCAGGGCGAACGACCTCACGGGCTGGCCTCTGCGGAGGCGTAGCCCGACTGCACCACCGACTCGGCGTTGCGGCTGCCGGCGCTGTTGCCGGAGAGTACCTCGACCTCGGCCCGGTTGAGGCCGAGCTTGCCGGTGGTGTGGCCGAGCCCGATGAGGGTTCCGGCAAACATCGACCAGCTGCCGACCGCTTTCGCGAAGGTGGCCATCTGGACGGCCTTGCTCCGCTCGGTGAGCGGGACGGGGACGGTGTCGTGGACCCGCCGGATGGCCTGCTCGTAGATGCGCTCGAAGCGGCCGAGCACCACATCGGGGTGGGAGGTGCGGCGGGAGAGGTTGGCGGCCTTTTCGGCCATGGCGTTGTGAAGACCGCGGTCGCGCAGGACTTCGAGGACGGCCTCTGCAAACTTGGCAGCGGTGTCGGAGCAGGCGGGCTCGATGAGGCGGCCGTTGACGCCGTCGAGCACCTGATGGGCAACGCCCATGCGGTCATTGAGAGCGACGACGGGGAGGCCGGTCCAGAGCGCCTCGTTCACCACGTTGCCGAAGGTCTCCGAGACGGAGGTGTAGACGAAGAGGTCGGCGTGGGCATACCAGTCGACGAGCTTGTTGTGGCGGATTTCGCCGGGGAAGAGGATGCGGTCGGCGTAGCGGCTGGCGGCGCCCTGGGCCTTGAGCGCCTCGTGGGCATGGCCTGCACCAATGAGGGTCAGGGTAACATCGGCGTCGGCCGGAGCGAGCTCTTCGTCGAAGATGCGGATGAGTTGGTCGAGCGCCTTTTCGCGGTCGTGACGGCAGACAACGATCAGGCGCTTGCCCTGCGCAAACCGGCTCGGGAAGGGGTCGGCCTCGGGCTGACGCGAGAACTTGTCGGGGTCGATGGGACGGCCGACCACCTCGATGGGGACGGTCACGCCACGCTCGCGCCAGTAGTCGACCATGTAGCGGCTCTGCACGATGAGGGCGTCGCCGTCGTTGTACATGCCGGCTGCCTGCCGCTCTGCCGCGTTGCCGATCTCCATCATGACTTCGCGGGCGAGGCGGTTCTTGAAGAGGGTGTCGGAGAGAGCGAAGTGGCTGTGGCTGGGGAGGTGGATGATGTGGGTGTTGAGCACCGCGGTGCGGTGCATCTTCCGGAGCCAGTTGGCGTAGAGGATGGACTGATTGGCGACCTGGCCGTGGATGAGGTCGAGCTTGGGTCCGTTCCAGAGCTTGCCGACCTGGTTCGGTACAACGATCCGGATCTTGGGGTGGCTCGGGTAGGGGACGGCGTTGAGCAGCATCGCCTGGTCGGAGGGGACCTTGTCGTCCGAGGTGGTATCGGGCCCGATGAGGGTGACCTTGTGGCCACGGTTGACCATCCCGTCGTGCAGAAAGCGGGTATGGATGGCGGGGCCGGACTGGACGGCAACGGAGGGGAAGTCTGTGAGGATGCCGAGGCGCATGGTGGCGGTCTTAGGCGGGGTGGAGCAGGGGTGCCCCAGGGGTGGAGTAAAGACTATCCAGTTCCAAGAGGTGGAGTGGAGTAGGCTTGCGCCGCTGCTCCGCTCAATGGCTCCCGTAACCGCGTATTGGCTTGCGTTGCGGGGCGTTGCTAGCCCCCGCGGCGGAGGGGAGAGCAGGAAGCGTGCCAAGATGCGGCGTGTGTTCGCCGGTAGGCCTGCATGGGTTCGGCGGCACAATTTGCAGGTCGATGCATCAAAGAGGGGGGAGAGGTCGCAAGGTTGGCGATTTTTGAGGCATGGAGTAGTGCCTGCGCGAACGGCCACTCGGGTCTGCATTGGGAGCGTGGAGATGACGGCGGAGAAGCTGCAGAGCCGGGCCGGAGCGTTGGTAACGCTGGTGTTGGTTGCCTTGGCGCTGACTTTTGGCGGTTGCGCGTCGGGACCGAACCGTCCGGGAGAGGTGAACCGCGCGTTTGATGCGAAGAGCCGCCGCTGGGTCTCGACCATGACGCCGATCGAGATCGAAGAGGTGAAGCCCGAGGCCAAGCTGACGCTGGGTGCTCGGGTGGAGCAGGTTGAGGTCGACACAGCCGACGGCGCGATGCTGACGAGCTGGGTGGAGTTGGCCTTCGTGGTCACGAGCAGGCTCAAGGGGAACAGGGAGTTCACCCGGGTGCAGTCGGGCAAGAAGGTGGAGACCGAGGGCGAGATGCAGCTCATCGGCGTGAGCTGGCCCCACCTGAACTGTCGGTCTGCCTCGCTGCGTGCGGACGGGGCGGCGATCCAGCTGACGCCTGCCGACCTCGAGGGTGAGTTGGCGGCCTACGAAGGGCGGGTCATCAACGAGGATGGACGCGCCGTTGCGCTGGAAGAGACCATCCGTGGCCGGATTCCGCCGGCGGAGCTCGCCCAGGTGCTCGGCGCGCGGCGCTCGCGCGGCGACCTGTGCGGCACCAAGTTTGAGTTGAGTGCCGCCGAACGGAAGGACCTGAGCAAACTGCTGGAGATGACCTCGACCTCGCCGCTCGCGCCTGTGGTTGCTCCGCCGGCTGCGTCCGATGATTCCTTGGTGGCGCCGGCGGATGCAACGGGTGGAACGCGCCGTATTCGGCCGCCTGTCCGTCAGCGTGCGGTTCCGGCTCCCAAGGGTCCCAAGGGGAGTGCGCCGCCGGCGGTTCCACCCACGCCGACGGTGGGTCGTCGCACTGTCGCTGCGCCCGCTGCGAAGGCTGCTCCTGCAGCGCCCGCGGCTTCTGCTCCTGCTGCCGCTCCGGCCCGTCGGACGCCCTCCCGCGCAGGAAGCCGACCGGTTGTGCGCGGCCAACACAGCCGCGTGACCTCGCCTGCTCCTACTCCCGCGGTCGCACCCGCGGTTCCGGGCCAGCCTGTGCCGACCGCTACGACGACTGTGCCGGCCGCTACGGCGCCCGCAGCAGCGTTACCCGCTGCGCCTGCGGTGCCGGTTGCACCCGAAGCGGTCGACCCGTTCGCGCCAGAATCGCCCTAGGCGAAGAGGGTGGTGGGGCTCGCGCTACGGGCGGCGCGCGTCGACCTCGTCGTCCTCGTCGGGGTCCTCTCCGTCCTCGTCACCTGTGGCGAACTCCACCAGGAGCTTCGTCGCCAGCCCGGCCGCCAGCCCTTCATCCGCCAGGCGTTGATAGATGGCCTCCGCATAGTCCTCGTCCGACGCAAAAGTTCCCGTAAGGCGGAGCGCCGACGTTCCTTGGTCAACAGGTAGCTCGGGCGCCACGGCGATGATGGCCTGACTGGCCGGGCCGAGGTCGAGAAGCCATGAACCGGCAACAGGCCCGGGGGAGAGATAGTCTGCGAGCTCTTCGAGCCGCTCGACGGGGCGCTCGGTGCAGAGGAAGAAGAGTCGGGTGTCTGACATCAGCTTGTCAGCTGGCCCCAGCAGAAGGGCCTTTGCGATGGCAAGGCTAATCCGGCCGCGTGTGAGCGGGGTGGCGCAGAGTTCCATTGCTACATGGTGACCGGCGAAGAAGGGGCGGAAGGGGCCCCAGATGGGGGAGTCAGCGGCTTCGCCCCAGACGGCGAGGTCGATGAAGAGGGGTTCGTGCATCTGGTCCAACATGGGGTGCTACCTTGCGATGGGGGATGTGCTACTTCCGCGCGGCCGAAACGGCAGTGAGGATGGCGACGGGGTCGCGCCGCTTGCGGAGCACCTCGATGGTCTCCGGCGGCAGGTGGGCAGCAGCCGCGGCGAGGAGGTCTTCGACGGTCTTGTCGACGCCCTCGGCCTTGCCTTCCGCCCGCAGGCGAATCCGCTCCTTCACCTTCCAGTTCTCGAACTGCACCAGCAGGTTGTCGACCTCGCAATCGACCTCTTCAACAACAGACGCATCGGTGTGATCGCGGTTCAACATGCGTTCCTCCTTCAGGATGATTCGTTTCAGTTTGTCGGACAAGGTGGGATCGGTCAAGACGTCGTAACGCCGTTGAAAATGCTCGGCTTGCGAGGTTTTGGGGGCAGTGAGTCGGAGCACGCTCGTGCCCGGTTGAGCGGGCAGTTCCGGTGCCACCGCGATCATGACCTGACCGGCCGGGCCGAGGTCGAGAAACCAGGAGCCGGCGACGGGGCCGGGGGTCACAAAGGCGGCGAATTCTCGGAGCCGCGCATGGGGCCGATGGTTGCAGAGGACAAAGAGGCGGGGCTCGCCCGGAGGGGTACTCTCGGAGTT
>CAIWGR010000152.1 GCA_903912275.1 uncultured delta proteobacterium | reverse complement strand
ATCTTCTACCCGCTCGCCTTCTTTGTTCTGCCGAGCCTCGCAGGCTTCGCTGCGGGCGTCTGGTCCCTCGAAGATGTGAAGGCCGTCCTTATCAACAACTACTTCCTCAAGGTCGCACTCGAGGTCCTCGCAACGCCCATCACCTATCTCCTCGTCGGCGCGCTCAAGCGGGCCGAGGGCGTCGATGTCTTCGACACCAACACCAACTTCAACCCCTTCCAGTTCTCGGGCGACGCAGCCGAGACGCCCCCAGGCGAACCCACATGACCCAGCGTCCCAAGCGCCCCGCAGCTCCCCGCAATGCCGATTTCTACGGAGCTCCGGTCGGCGTCGGCCCCCGCTATCAGCCCCCCGGCCCGCCTCGGCCCGCCATCACAGCCGGCCACACCCGCCCCGAAAAGCCGCCGCTCTCCAAGCAGGTCACCACCCTCTGGGACTACCCGTCGCAGCACTACGGACATGGCCAGCAGGGCAGCCAGTCCTACGAGGGTGCAACCCCCTCCTATGTCATCTGGAACGTAATTCAGCGCTTCTCGGAGCCGGGCGCGACGGTCCTCGACCCCTTCTGTGGCTCCGGCACTACGCTCGACGTCTGCCGCGACACGGGCCGCACCGGCCTTGGCTTCGACCTCGCGCCCACCCGCCCCGATATCCAGCAGGCCGACGCGCGGAGCATCCCGCTCAAGAATGCCACCGTCGACCTCGTCTTCATGGACCCGCCCTACGCAGACAACCTCGACTACTCCGACGACCCACGCTGCATCGGAAAGCTCAAGGGCGACGGCCGCTACCAGCGCGCCATGAAGCTCGCGATCGACGAAGCGGTCCGCGTGCTCCGCAACGACGGCGTCCTCGCCATCTACGTCTGCGACGTCTTCAAGAAAGACCGCCCCTTTCAGCCGCTCGGCTTCGACCTCTTCGCGGCGGCGCGGCAGTACCTCGATCCCATCGATGTCGTCGCTGTGACTCGGCACAACCGTACGCTCGAGATGGGCAACTTCCGCAAGGCCGCAGACGAGGGAAACTTCTTCCTCCGCGGCTTCAACTACCTCATGCTCTTCCGCAAGCGGGCGCCGCGCCCCGATCAGGCGAGCCGGTAGACCGAACAGTCGGCCTCGTCGCCGGCCTCCAGCTCACGCGACGAGGGCAGCCGGTAGCGACCCAGGCAGACCATGCCGGCAGCGTCCAGGTAGTGGCGGCCTGGGTCGCCCAGCATCACCTCCGCGCCCGCCTGCGCGCAGCTCCGGAGCCAGGCCAGCATCGCGCCGGCCATCGGCCCCTCGTAACAGATGTCACCCGCAAGGATGAGGCCGCCACGCGGCGCGAGCGCCGTCACATCAGCCGTCTCCGCGACGAGTTCAACCCCGTTCGCCGCAGCATTCAGTGCCGCCGCCTCTGCCGCCATCGGGTCGATGTCGAGGCAGTGCACCTGCGCCGCGCCGAGCTTCGCCGCCACGATGCCCACCAGGCCGCTCCCGCTCGCCACGTCGGTTACCTGTCTGCCTGCGACCAGCTCCGGATGCAGCTGCAGATGGTGCGCCAGCCCTACGCCGCCAGCCCAGGGAAAGGCCCAGAAGGGCAGGGCGAGTTCGCCACGCTTCAGCCAATCTGCTGCCTCGTGCCAGAGCGGAAATGCCGCGTCCGCAGTCCGAAGCAGCACACCCTCCAGCCCGGGCACAGGCGCCAGCCGCGTCTGCGCCAGTACAAAGGCCCGGCGCTCCTCGGCGCTCCGCTCCACGCCCACTACTTGACGAGCGAGAGGTCCGCGCCGGTTGCCATGATCTGGTAGGCCTTCACGGGCCCCGTCACTTTCCGCGGTGCCTCGCCGGCCTTCGCCGCGTCGTCTGCGTAGTGCTGCGCCTCGTCCTGCGGCATCTCCCGCTCTGTCAGCACGCCCTCGATGTCCACCTTCCCGCCCATGGCGTTCTTGGGCATGAAGAAGGCGTAGTCCTTGAACTTCACCCGAACCTCCTGCTTGAGCTCGGGCGCCGTCAGCGTCATCCAGCAGCCCTTGTTCTGGCAGACGCCGGAGACCTTTGCGGCGATGCGGCAGACCTTGCCCGAGGGGACACAGGCCTCGATGGCCGTCGAGATGGGCATCGCCGGGCCGGCTACCGTGAAGGCCCAACCGTAGTGCTCCGTTGTGCCGGCTGCCTGCTCGGGCGGCGTGCGTCCGAAGCCAAGTCCCTTCGCCGGCTCTGCGGAGCCCTCGGCGGGCTGGGGGGCTGCGGCTGCGGCGGGCGCTGCTGCTGCCGGCGTCGGAGCCGCCTTCTGAAGGGCCTCTGCGGAGCCGCTGCCAGCGGCGGGCGCTGCTGCCGGCGTCGATGTGCCACAAGCGACCAGTCCCATCATCATCATCGCCAATCCAAACTGCCTCATTGCTGCCTCCACGCGCTGCGTTCCGTTGCTCTGCGCAGGCTGCTAGACCGAACGCCTCGCTTCTTCAACCGCAGGGCAACAACGCGTGGCCTCCGACGGCGTCATCCAGTTTCAGCTCCACCACCGCGCCGCGCCACCGCCCGACGCTGCCGCAACCGCCCTCCTCTCGACGCTCCGCGACGCGCTCCATGCTCGTGGCTGGATCGGCCGAGACCCCGCGCGCTACGGCGGCCTCGGCTACGGCAATGTGAGCCGCCGGCTTGAGGCCGATGCCTTCCTCGTCAGCGCCACCCAGACGGGCCACCTCTCCACCCTCGCCGCCGTCGCTTGGGTGACCGTCACCGCTGCCTCGCCCGCCACCAATGAGCTCTGGTCCGAGGGCGCCTGCAAACCCTCGTCCGAGTCACTCACCCACGCGGCCATCTACCAGGCTTGTGACGCAGCCTTCGTCTGCCACATCCACCACCCTGCGCTCTGGAAGGCAGCCTCCACGGGAGCCATTACGCTCCCCGCGACAGCCGCCTCCGCCACCTACGGGACCCCCGCGATGGCTGAGGCGCTGGGACAGATAACCGTCCGTACCGCGCTGCCCTTCGCCGCCGCGATGACGGGACACGAAGACGGACTCATGGCCGCGGCCAACAGCCCTGCGGAGCTTCTCGAACTCCTCGACAGGCTATCCGCCGAAGCCGCTACGGCGCCGTAAGCGCTGCCTCGATCGCCGCCGTAACCTCGGCGCTCATGGGCGTCGTCGTCGGCGGGAAGCGGTTGATGACGTAGCCGTTCTTGTCCACCAGGAACTTGGTGAAGTTCCACGGGATATCCCCCTGGAACGCGGCAGGGGATTCGGTGGTGAGCGTCCGGTAGAGCGGCGCAATCTTCACGCCCTTCACCACAATCTTCTCGAACATGTCGAAGGTCACGCCGTAACGGCTCGAGCAGAAATTGGCGATCTCCGTGCTCGTGCCAGGCTCTTGCGCACCAAACTCGTTGGCGGGGAAGCCGAGCACCTTGAGGCCGCGCGCCTCGTAGGCGACATAGAGTGCCTGCAGCTCTTCGTACTGCGGCGTGAAGCCACACTCGCTCGCCACATTCACCACCAGCATCACCTTGCCGCGGTAGTCCTGCAGGCTCGCGGGCGTCCCGTCGAGCCGATTCACAGTATGATCAATGCGTCCCGTCATGTGCTCCACCTCGATGATGCCGCTGCCTGAACCCGTGCCCGCGTCGCCGCTGGCCTCCGTCCCGGAGCCTGAACCGCTACCTGTGTCCTCGCCGGCCGCTGTGCCGGTACCCGAGCCGCTGCCCGAACCTGTGTCGGTGGACCCAGTCGCACCCGAGCCACTTGCTTCGCTTCCGCCCGCTGCGCCATCGGCCGCAGGGAGGTCCGCCGACTTGGCACAGCCGGTCGCGAAAGAGAGGACAGACAACAACAGCGTACGACCGAGAACCGACATGATGCACCTTGATTTGGACAGAGGCCTCTTGCGCCAACCTTTCGTTAGATGCAAGCAAACTCCAAACAGTTCTCTCTGGTGATGAAGGCGATGCGCCGAACGCTGTTCCTCTATGCAACCGCCCTGGCCGCCTGTGCGCCGTCGCCCCGGCCCAACGCGCTCACCATCGCGGTTGCCACCGACCTCGCCCCATGGGCGAACGCCCACAGGCCTCAGCTCAGCGAGGCGCTCGGCGGCCCCGTAACCGTCGTCGCCGGCTCCTCGGGTCAGCTCGCGACACAGCTCCTCGCCGGCGCCCCCTTCGACCTCCTCCTCTCGGCCGACGGCGCCACGCTCGACCGCCTGCTCCCCTCGGACCGCTGCGATAACGGCTCGCGCCGCCCCT
>CAIWGR010000151.1 GCA_903912275.1 uncultured delta proteobacterium | reverse complement strand
TTGTCGAACCCCATCGCCTGCGGAAAGGCGCAGGTCAGCGCCGGCGCCAGCAGAAAGCCGATCGGCCGACGCTCACCCGTTTCGCGACCGCACAGCAGCATTGCACCCAGAAGCAGGCCGCCCGCCAGCGTCCGCGTCAGCTTGCCCACCAGCGCCGGCTCCAGCGAAGCGAACGGAACACTCAGATAGACCGATAGCTGCGAGGTCGGCGCGAACCGCCCCTCCAGCAGCCCCTCAAACAGCCCCCGCTCACGGAGCACCCGGGCAAAGAATGCGTGCACCGGCGTGTCCTGGCCCGGCACAAAGGCCGGCACCCAGATGACCGCAAGCGCGAGCAGGCAGAGCGCAACAGCCACAGGCCAGTACCAAACAGCGTGCGGCTCAAACGGGTTCTCGCGCGGCGCAACCTCTTCGTCAGCCTCGTCGTCCGCCCGGGCTACACCCGACCTCTCGACGACGACCTTCACGCGCTGGTCCTCTCACCGAGCTGGTAGAAGAGATGGCTGAAGACCGTCCGAACAGGCGTCGGGATCTCGCCCTCCTCAATCTTCGCCAGCCGCCGCACCAGCTTCGGAACCTCGCCACCGGCGTAGATGGCCTCGATCGGGGCAGTCCATTCCAGGTCCTCCACACGGTCGCCTCCCGAGAGGTGCAGACGCACGTCCCGAAATCCCGGCGGGTCGGGCCACCAGGGCATATCGAGATGGCCGAACTCCGCGGGGTGAAGGCCCCGGCCCCGATAGACGTCGCGCACCCGGTTCGGGAAGAAGTAGGCCGTCTCACCATGCGTCCACGGCAACCGGAAGGCCGCATGCAGCAACTTGTGCCAAGGATAGCCCCAGTTGAAACCGTTGCAGTGTACCGTCAGCACATGCCGGTTCGACAGCCGCGCCATCTCCCCGATGATGTCGCCAAAATCCGGGCGGAAACCCACCGACACGAAGTTCCACACCAGGTCGAACGACCGGTCCGGCAACCCGGTGGCAGCCGGCGTTCCCTCATAGACCGCCGTCACCTGGTCGATGAGCCCAAGCCTGCGCCAGACCTCCAGCCCCTGCTCTTCCGGGCGATAGAGCGTCACATGCACCCCGGCCCGCGCAAGCGCCAGGCTGTAGATGCTCGGCATCGCCTTCGCCCCGTCGGCGGGAAGCTCCAGCGCTGTCTTGATCCCTCGCTCTCGAACCAGCCGCGTCAGCAACGCATCGAGCCGGAGCCGATCGTAGGTGATGCCGAGTGGCTCCGTCTCGCGCTGCCGAACAGCGCCATCATGTCTCGTCTCGCTCATATCATCCCTCGCTGCCGATAGTACCGGTAGGTCGCACCCAGCATCTCTTCGACGCTCTGGTGCTTCGGCGCATAGCCGAGCTCGCGCTCCGCGCGCGAAATGTCGATCTGGCGGTCGGCCAGAAACAGGTCAATGCGCTCATCGGTGATGGGCACGTTCCAGTCAGGCAGAAACCGTCCGGCCTGCGCGAAAGCGCGAGCCGCCAGACGAGCCGCTGCGACCGGTATGGCCACGTGGGTCCGGGGACCGCCGGTCAGTGACTGCGCGACCTCCAAGATCTCGCGCATGGTGTGCCGGCCGCCGGAGGTCACCAAGTAGATGCCGCCCCCCGTGCCACGCTCGGTCGCCAGAAGCAGCGCCTGCACCACATCGTCCACATCAATCAGTGGCTTCTGGATATCGAGGTTGTTGCCCAAGAAGGGAAACAGGCCCGCCTTCACCAGCTTGAACATCTTGAGCAGTTCGCTCCGCTCTTTGCCCGGACCTGCGATGACGCATGTCCGAACGATGACCACATTCAGGCCCCGCTCCGCCCGCTCGAGCAGCAACAGCTCGGCCGCCCGCTTGGAGCGCTGGTAGGGGGTCTTGGGCTGGCAGGGGCTGTCCGGACCCACCACCGCCGTCTGCGGCGCGCCCATCGCGGCTGTGCTCGAGACCTGCACAAAGCGCAGCCCCGGAACCTTCATCACCTCGTCGGCCAGGTTGGCCGTGCCCTCCGCGTTCACCGCCATGAAGGCCGCGTCGGCCGCGCGACCAGCATCAAAGGTCGAAGCAACCGCACAGGCGCAGTGAACCACTGCCGTCACACCTTCGCACGAACCGCGGAGCGACGCAGCGTCGGTCACATCGCCTGTGTGGACCTCGTCGTAGAGCCCGGCGATCGGGCCTAGATTGGAGGTGGCTCGAGCAAGCACCCGCACGCGCCAGCCCGCTCCCTTCGCAGCCGCCACAACATGGCGTCCCAGAAAGCCTGTCGCGCCGGTCACCAGCAGAAGCTTCGTCGCAGGCTTGGGGGTGGCATCCGGCTTCGCGGCGGGTGCTGCCGTGGGTGCAGCCTTCGCCGCCTTGGGCGCGGACGGCTTGGTCTTGGCGGAAACAGTCTTGGGAGCGGGCTTTACGGCCTTCGGAGCAGGCTTTGCAGGCGCCGTTGCCGCCTTGGGCTCTGCCTTCGGAGCAGGCTTTGCAGGAGCCGTTGCCGCCTTGGCCGCGGCCTTCGGAGCAGGCTTTGCAGGCGCCGTTGCCGCCTTGGCCGCGGCCTTCGGAGCAGACTTTGCAGGCGCCGTTGCCGCCTTGGGCTCTGCCTTCGGAGCAGGCTTTGCAGGCGCCGTTGCCGCCTTGGGCTCTGCTGTCGGAGCAGGCTTTGCAGGCGCCGTTGCCGCCTTGGGCTTCGCGGAGGGCGCCTTGGGCGCGGCCTTGGAAGCCGACGTTGTGGGTGCAGAAGCGGGCCTCGCCGCCGGGGTAGCGCGCTTCTTCGGCGTTGCGTCAGACATCATCGACCAGGGAAGGGGGATCATTCGGAGCTGTCGGAGCCGCTCGGCTTCGTTGACACCTCCGATCTCCCCTTGTTACCTAGTTCGACGCGTGAGCGGAAGTCCACGCGCGCAGCGGAGGTCATTTCATGTCGTCAGGTGGTCGCCTCGGAGAACTTCTAGTCCGCGAGAACCTTATCTCGCTTGCCCAGCTCCAGCGGGCCCACGACGAGCAGCGCCAGTCGGGGGAGCGGCTTGGCTACACGCTTACCAAGCTAGGCTTCATCGACGAGACCGAACTCACCCAGTTCCTCTCCAAGGCCTACGGCGTCCCCTCCATCTCGCTGGCCGACTTCGACATCAAGCGTGAGGTCATCGACCTTGTGCCCAAGGAGGTCGCGACACGCCACCTCTGCATCCCCGTCAACCGCGCCGGCGGAACCCTCATCGTCGCCATGGCCGACCCGTCCAACCTGACGGCCATCGACGATCTCAAGTTCCTTACCTCCTACAACATCGAGGTCGTGGTCGCCTCCGAGGCCGCCATCCGTGAGGCCATCACCAAGTACTACGAGAAGGGCGTCGATGTGGAGGGCCTCTGGAGGGACCTCAACTTCGATGACGCCGAGGGCGACGGTGATGGTGATGGGGGCGGAAGTGCGGCCATCGACCTCTCCGACCTCAACAAAAGTGCTGACGACGCACCCGTCGTTCGGCTCTGTAACCTTATCCTCGTCGACGCCATCAAGCGCAACGCCTCCGACATCCATATCGAGCCCTACGAGAAGGAGATGCGCGTCCGCTACCGCATCGACGGCGTCCTCTACGAGGTCATGAAGCCGCCACTCAAGCTCAAGAACGCGATGACCTCGCGTATGAAGATCATGGCCCGCCTCGACATCGCCGAACGGCGACTCCCGCAAGACGGTCGTATCAAGCTCAAGCTCGGCAAAGACAAGGAGATGGACTACCGCGTCTCCGTCT
>CAIWGR010000150.1 GCA_903912275.1 uncultured delta proteobacterium | reverse complement strand
GCCTTTCCGAGGCAGCTCCGCGCTGGCGACCTGCTCGTCTTCAACGAGACCCGGGTGATTCCGAGTCGACTGCGGCTCCGCCGTCAGACGGGTGCGCAGCTCGAGACCCTGGTCATCGGTTTCGGCAGCGAGGGCTGTTGGAACCCGAACGCGGGAGAGGCGCTCTGTCTTCTGCGTGGCGCTGCTTCGGTCCGGCCTGGGGAGGCGCTGCTGCTGGACGATGGCTCAACTGCCACACTCGTTGCCAGGGCCGAACATGGCGCGGTTTCGCTACGATTTGAGCGCCCCGTGTTCGACCTCTTCTCGGAACTCGGACTGCCGCCGCTGCCGCCCTACATCCGAGCCGGTCGCAGGGCTGGCGGGCAGCGCGAGACAAACGACGACGACCGCGCCAACTACCAGACAACCTTTGCCGCAGATGACGGCGCGGTTGCCGCGCCAACGGCGGGCCTCCACTTCGATGATGCGCTCCTCGCCATGCTGGCGGAACGCGGCGTTCGGCGGGCTGCCGTCAGGCTCCATGTGGGCATCGGCACCTTCCGGCCCGTCGAGTCGGAGCGGCTCTCGGCCCACACGATGCATGCAGAGCGCTACGAACTGCCAGAGGAGACCGTGGCAGCCATTGCCGAAACGCGCGAGGCCGGCGGCCGCGTGGTGGCGGTGGGGACAACGGTGGTGCGTACGCTCGAGTCGCACTTCGGCCCTTCACGCGGACCGTTGCGGGGCAGCACCGACATTCTCATCCGGCCCGGCTACCGGTTCGCAGCGGTCGACGCCCTGCTGACCAACTTCCATCAGCCGCGCTCCACCCTGCTCGCGCTTGTGTCGGCCTTCGCTGGCTACGAACTCATCCGCCGCGGCTACGAGATGGCGCTCGCGCACGACTACCGATTTCTCTCCTACGGCGACGCCATGTTCATCGCCAACCGCGCCGAGCCTGCATGACGATTGAGCGCAACAAACTGGGCTTCGCGCTCGATGGCCGCGACAGCACCACCATGGCGCGGGCCGCGACCATCACGCTGGCCCGAGGCACGATTCAGACCCCCATCTTCATGCCGGTTGGGACCGTCGGCACGGTCAAGGGGCTGACGCCGCACGAACTCCAGGATGCGGGCGTGCAGATTCTGCTCGGCAATACCTATCACCTCTTTCTGCGACCCGGCACCGAGGTGCTGCAGCGGCATGGGGACCTCCACCAGTTCATGCGCTGGGATCGCCCCATTCTCACCGACTCGGGCGGCTACCAGTTCTTCAGCTTGAGCCGGCTCTGCAAATACAGCGACGCAGGCGTCGTCTTCAGCAGCCACCTCGACGGCAGTCGCCACACCTTCACCCCCGAGCGGGTCATGCAGATTCAGGAGGCCATCGGCTCCGACATCCACATGCAGCTCGACCAGTGCCCTGCCCTGCCCGCGACGACCGAGGTGCTGCGGGGCGCGATGCGCCGGTCGGCGGCCTGGGCAATGCGGTCGCGTGTTGTCGCAGCGGAGCAGCGGGGAGCGCTGTTTGCGATCATCCAGGGCGGCACAGATCTGGCGCTTCGTGAGGAGCACTGCGCCATGCTCGCAGGTGAGGACTTCGCCGGCTTTGCGCTCGGAGGTCTGGCGGTCGGAGAGGCGCCGTCCGAGATGTATGATGTCATCGAGGCGACCACGCCCCATCTGCCGGCAGACCGGCCCCGCTACCTGATGGGCGTCGGGACACCCCGCGACATCCTCGAGGCCATCGGCCGCGGGGTCGACATGTTCGACTGCGTCATGCCGACGCGGAACGCACGCAACGGCGGCCTCTTCACCCATGGCGGCAAGCTGAACCTCAAGAATGCGCGGCACCTCCAAGACAGCGCTCCGCCCGACGCCCAGTGCGTCTGTTACACCTGCTGCAACTACTCCCGCGGCTACCTCGCCCACCTCTTCCGCGCCCAGGAACTGCTGGGGCCGCGGCTGGCGACGATCCACAATGTGGCCTACTACCTCTCGCTCGTCACGGGTGCGCGGGAGGCGATCCTGGCTGGTGGGTTTGGCGCCTACCGGGCCGCCTGCATCGCGGGCTGGTTGGAGGGTGAGCAGGAAAGGCCTTCTGCGGGGTAAAGTGTTGACCCCGTCGCCCTAACTTTGGTAGTCACCCGCACCCATTTGCCTCTCATTTGCCGAATCGTCGGCACCGGGAGGCGTTTCCGGCGTTCATGTCCCAACTCTCGCCCCTCATTTTGGCGCAAGCACAGCCCGCTTGGTTCAGCTCAGTCATCATGCTCGCGCCGATGATTGTGCTGTTCTACTTTCTGATTATCCGTCCGCAGCAGAAGCATGCGAAAGAGTTGGAGAATTTCCGTTCTTCGCTCAAGGTCGGTGATGCGATTGTAACCATCGGCGGCGTGCACGGAACGGTCACCGAGGTCGCCTCCGACGCCGTCACGGTAGAGGTCGCCAAAGGCGTCCGCCTGAAGTTCGAGCGTGCGGCCATCGCACGGATGCAGCGGGTCGCTGTGGAAGGGACCGCAGCTTAGTTCTCTTGTTTTTGCACATCCTGCGGTCGTAACGCAGGGTTGGAGCTGTCACATCATGTCATCAGGTTGGAAATTTCGATTCGGCATGGCGCTTGCGATCACCATCGTGAGCGTTCTTGCCCTTATCCCGTCGCTCTTCGTGAAGGACACCGATGCCCCCGAGTGGGCGAAGTGGCTGAGCGAAGAGGTCAGCGCCCGCATCACGCCGGGACTCGACCTTCAGGGCGGCCTTCATCTTCAGTACCAGGTGGATATCGACAAGGCGATCAGCGACAAGCTTGATCGCTACGCCGACCAGCTCCGCCGCAGCGCCAAGAAGGCCCACCCCGGCTCGCCCCTCAAGGTGGCGCGAATCGAGGGGCAGGCCGCGCTCGAGGCTTCCGCGGAGGGCGCCGATGTGAACACCCTCCTCGAGAAGGACGAGTTGGCGTTGCTGCATCTCACCAAGGTTGCAGACGGCGCCAAGGTGAAGCTGTCGCTCGATGCCGCCTACGTGGAGCAGACCCGCAGCTACGCCCTCAACCAGGCGATTGAGACCATCCGCAAGCGCATCGATGCTCTCGGTGTTGCCGAGCCGAGCATCTCGCGCCGCGGCGACGCCGACATCATCGTGCAGCTGCCGGGCCTCTCGGAGGCGCAGTTCAAGTCTACGAAGGACCTCATCGGTCAGACGGCGCAGCTTGAGTTCCGCATGGTGGCCGACGAAGACAACACCTTCTTTGCGGGCGCGCAGGTCGCCGAGACCGACGGCGTCACCAACGCTGGTGGCCGCCCCGCCAGCGCAGACCTGCAGAAGCTCAAGACGGCCGTTGCCGGGCTTACCCCGCCCGAAGGCACCGTCATCCGCTTCATCAAGGATGAGGAGTTCAACCGGGCGACGCAGAAGATGGAGCTCAAGCGCTACCGGGCGATGCTGCTCAAGGCCGAGGTGCCGCTGACGGGCGAGTACATCACCGACGCCCGCGTCGTGCCCGACCCGCAGACCAACCAGCCCTTCGTCTCGCTTACGCTCGACGGTCAGGGTGCCAAGCTCTTCGGCGACCTCACCGCTGCCAACGTTGGCAAGAACATGGCCATCGTCCTCGACGAGGTCATCGCCTCCGCGCCCCGCATCAACGACCGGATCCCCGGCGGCCGCGTCTCCATCACCATGGGTGGCGGAGCAAACTTCCAGGCCATCGCAGGCGAGGCGCAGGACCTCGCCATCGTGCTCCGGAACGGCGCCCTCCCCGCGCCCATCGAGAAGCAGTTCGAGACGCAGGTCGGCCCCTCGCTCGGTGCCGAGTCGATCAAGGCGGGCAGCCTGGCGCTCGTCATCAGTCTCCTGCTGGTCGGCGCCTACATGATCTGGCTCTACCGCGTGTCGGGTGTTGTCGCGACGGGCATTGTCATGCTCATCGTTCTCTTCATCCTCGCAACGATGGCGGCGCTCCACGCGACGCTTACGCTCCCCGGTATCGCCGGTATAACGCTGACCATCGGCCAGGCGGTCGACGCCAACGTCCTCATCTACGAGCGCATCAAAGAAGAGCTCGCCGCGGGCAAGTCGGTACAGGCCTCGGTCACGGCAGGTTTCGACCGCGCCATGTCGGCCATCATCGACGGCAACGTCACAACCGCCATCGCCGGCGTCGTCATGCTCCAGTACGGCTCGGGCCCCATCAAGGGTTTCGCCGTCACGCTCCTCATCGGCATCGCCGCCACCCTCTACGCCGCCGTGTCGATCAGCAAACTCTACTTTGAGTACCTCATCGAGCGTCGCCGCGTCACCTCGCTGAGCATCTAACCATGGCCACCATGCAACGCTTCCAATTCGATTTCATGAAGTATCGCGTCGGCTTCGGCTGGCTGTCGATCATCACCACGCTCGTGTCGCTCATCCTGATTCTGGCCCCCGGCCTGAAGTATGGCATCGACTTCGCTGGCGGAACCAACATCATGTTGAGCTTCAACGGTGACGTCACCGACGCGGAGGTCCGCAAGGTCATCGAGGACTCGGGCATTGCCGAGCCTTCGGTGCAGCACCTCGGAGACGCATCGTCGCGCCAGTATCTGGTGCAGACGGGCGCGGTGACCACGGTCGCCAAAGATAAGCTCGACGCCATGAAGGCCGCCGTCGCGACCGCCT
>CAIWGR010000149.1 GCA_903912275.1 uncultured delta proteobacterium | reverse complement strand
CGCCGGACGAGGTCGAGCGGCTCACGCCTCCGCTCTTCCTCGAGGTCAGGCCACAGGCACGCATCACAGACCGGCTGTCCGAGGCGGCGGCTTGGCCGATGGTCTTGCGGGTCTTCAACCGCACGGGCGACCCGGACGAGTCGGTCCTTCGCACCTTCGGTCCCAAGGATGTGGTGGCACGCCAGAAGACCAACCGCTTCTTCCGCGCCGGATACGGCGTGATGTGCGCTACTGGCCTGCAGCGGTACGGGCTGCACTCCAAGAACAGCTCCCGCTTCGATGCTCCTCAGTCTGATTCGGGTACCGCAGACGCAGTCTCCTCGCCCGACCTCCAGAGCCTCTCGTAGAGCTCGACATGGCGCGCCGCCACCGCATCCCAGGAGAAGTGCTGGCGGGCGAACTCGGTGAGCTGGCCTGCCTCCGGCGCACGAAGACTGGCGGCACGGCTCGCCGCTCGCAGGAGCTCGGCAAATCCCGCCTCATCGGATGGTAGGCTCCGCAACGCCAAGGGCTCAAGATTGGAGACGAGAGAGCGCTCGGCCTGCTCGCAGGTTGAGATGCGCTTGCCCATCGCGATGGCGATGCGGAGGAGCTCGCTCGAGCGCGCGCTGTCATCGAGGATGATGACCTCCGCTGCGCGGCCCACGAGCCGCTGCAACGCACGCTCGTCGGCCATGCCGATGCACTCCACGCCGGGAGGCAGGTGGAGGTGTGCAGGCGGGCGGACGCTCCGCCCCGCGCCAAAGTCGCCCATCCAGCAGACAGGGAGGTAGCTGTCCTCAGAGAGCCATCGGAGGCCGGCGAGGAGATGACGTGTTGGCTCGTCCTCTCCGTTGCCCCCGACCACGAGGAGGTGGGTTGGCGCGCCTGCAGCGAAGAGCCCCTCTGCCGCGAAGAAGCGGCGCGGGAGCCCTCGCTCGACAGCCACCAGCCTCTCCCAGTCCACCAGCGGCGCCGCCATGGAGGCCCGCAGGTCGCGCGCACCAGAGACGACGACGGCGTGGGCCTGCTCCAGCGCAAGCCGCGTTGAGGCGACGCAGGGTCCGGGCTCCGCGGAGGGCTTTCCCCGGCCCTGTCCGTTACGCGCGATGGCATGGGCAGACACGACCCGCCGCGCCTGCGGGAGGGCGTCGGCGACAAGCGCCATCTCTTCGCCCTGGCCGTGCACAAGGTCGATGCGTCCCTCCTGATCAAGTTCCCGCAGCGCCCAGGCTGCGGGGGCCGCATGCTCCGACATGGAGGCTGCACCACGCCGCCGCACAGCGCGGAGCACAGAGGCCCATCGCACCGGATAGGGTGGCTGCATGTCGGTGCGGGGCTCGATGTAGCCCTCCATCGTGTAGACGACCGAGACATCCACGCCGCGACGGTGGAGGGCATCGGCGAGGTCGCGGGTGCCAAACTGGGCCAGATCGGCGCGGCCATCCCAAGGCGAAAAGGTGGTGGTGAGAGCGACGCGCATCGGGGGTCCGTCACGGTGACAAGTCGACACCCTTCGCACCTTAGATTGAAGTTCCGGTGTCTATCGTGCATAGACTTCGCGACATCCACCCAACCAAGGCCTCTCCATGAAGCAGCTGACCCTCGCCGCCATGCTCCCCAGCCTCTTGCTCCAGGCCGCTGCCTGCTCCGATTCTGGCACGCAGGGGTCGCCAGGCGCAGACATCGCGGAGGATACCGACGGCTCAGGTAGCGCAGATGCGGTGGAAGAGACAGACGGTTCAGGCAGCGGCGACACCACCGCAGACACCACGCCGCCCGCACCCCTCTTCGACACACCCGACCCGAGATGCCGCGGCGACGCGCCCGGCACCGTCGAGATCTTCTACACAGGCTTCTCACGCGCCGAGGGCCTCGCCTTCGGGCCGGACGGACTGCTCTATGTGACGGCAGACGAAGCCCTGTGGCGCTTCACCGCCGATGGCACGCCCACCCGCGTCGTCGAACTCCCATCGGGGCTCGGCCTCGCTCCCACGCCCACAGGGATGGTGGTGGCGCGGCAGGGGGCGGCCTACCCGCCGACGCTCATGGACGGCGGCCTCACCCTCGTGGAGGGCAGCGGCCAGATCACAGAGCTCTCCACCACCATCGAGAGCGGAAACGCGGTGATGCGTCTCGACAACGGCGACTTCATCGTGGCCGATAACCTCTCCGCCAAGCTCCTGCTGGTCACGCTCGCGGGCGAGACGCGGGAGCTAGAGGCCGATGTGCCCTCCCCCAACGGGCTCGGCTACAGCCCCGACCACCGCAGCATCTATGTGAACTCCACCTTCACGACCCGCGGACAGCTCACCCGCTTTGATGTCGGCAGCGACGGACTGCCCGTTGCAGCCTCCGCCACCGTGATTGCCGAAATGGGGCCGCGGAGCACGCCGGATGGGCTCGTTGTCGACGCGAAGGGGCGCATCTATGTGGCGGCCAACCTGCAGTCGAAGTTTGTCCGCGTGGACCCCGACACGGGGGAGAAGCGGGACGTGATCACCGGCCTCAACACGCCAGCCAGCATGGCCTTCGGAGCGGGCGAAGGCTTCGACCCCTGCTCTCTCTACG
This sequence comes from uncultured delta proteobacterium, assembly GCA_903912275.1. Lineage (GTDB taxonomy): Bacteria > Myxococcota_A > Bradymonadia > REDH01 > REDH01 > CAIWGR01. Next base: position 916 of record CAIWGR010000149.1, on the reverse strand, counting down.
TCTCGTCGCTGTTCGGGCCGATGGTCTACCGGGTGGTTCTCGACGGCCCCGGGCTGCCGATGCTGCCTTAGCGGTTCATCGAGGCGAGGAACTCCGCGTTCGACTTGATACGAACGAGCTGGTCATGGACGAAGGTCATGGCCTCGACGGCGTTGAGCTGCGCCAGGAAGTGCTGCCGCAGGATGTAGATGCGGCTGAGCACCTCTGGCGGCTGCAGGAGCTCCTCGCGGCGGGTGCCCGACTTGGGGAGGTCGAGGCAGGGGAAGATGCGCTTCTCCATGAGCTTCCGCTCGAGGTGGAGTTCGCTGTTTCCCGTCCCCTTGAACTCCTCGAAGATGACCTCGTCCATGCGGCTGCCGGTATCGATGAGGGCGGTAGCGATGATGGTCAGGGAGCCGCCGTTCTCGATGTTGCGGGCTGAGCCGAAGAAGCGCTTGGGCTTGTGCAGGGCGTTGCTATCCACGCCGCCGGAGAGGATCTTGCCGGAGGGTGGGACGACGGTGTTGTAGGCGCGGGCGAGGCGGGTGATGGAGTCGAGGAGGATGACGACATCGCGCCCATCCTCGACGAGCCGCTTGGCCCGCTCGAGCACCATCTCGGCGACGGCCACATGCTTTTCTGCCGGTTCGTCGAAGGTGGAGGAGATGACCTGGCCCTTCACCGACCGGGCCATGTCGGTGACCTCTTCGGGGCGCTCGTCGACGAGGAGCACAATGAGCTGCACCTCGGGGTGGTTCTGGCTGATGGCGTTGGCGATGCCCTGCATGAGCATGGTCTTGCCGGTGCGGGGCGGCGCAACGATGAGCGCGCGCTGGCCCTTGCCGATGGGAACGAAGAGGTCGAGCACGCGGGTCGAGATATCGCCGGGCGTGGTCTCGAGCCGGAGCATCTCGTTGGGGTAGAGCGGGGTAAGGTT
>CAIWGR010000148.1 GCA_903912275.1 uncultured delta proteobacterium | reverse complement strand
TCGGCGCGTCGCCTGACGACGGCGCTACGGACGGTGGCCGAGCGCCTCTCCACGCGCGCGATGCGGGAGGCGGTGCGCGCCAAACTCATCGACGATTTCGCCCGGAGCGGGGCCATTGACCTCTACGAGAAGCAGGCGGAGATGGCCCTCTTCAAGGAAGACTGGGAACACGCCGATGACCAACTTCACCGCATCCTGGAACTCGACCCGAACCACCGGCGGGCCGCGACGCGGTTAGAGGAGTTGGCCGAGAGCCGGGGCGGTGGGCCTGGGCGGGCCTAAGCGTCTTCTCGGCGACCCGAAATAGTCCGTCGAAGCCGCGGAACAAGCGCGCCGTTGCAGCCCAAATTGCTTGCGGCAGGGGCAGGGCTGTGGCATACTTTAGGTTACGTTGAACCTAAACTCTGCGATTACGGTTGCGATGCACGTCAGACCCGGCGGAACACTTTCTCATCGTCTGCTCCTTGCAGCCGCAGTGCTGTTTTCGGCAGGTGCGGGATGCGATGCGCCAGAGCTGGCGAGCCCAGGAGCCGATGCTGGCATCTCGCTCGACGGCGGTTCGCTTGAGCTTGCGGATGTGGGAGCGAATGAGACCACCCCCGCAGAAAACCTCACGACCGTGGCAGAGTTTACGGGCGTGGCAGACCCGCTCACGGGCGAACTCACTGTATCCGTCCTGCCGCTCGATGCATCGACCGACCCCGCGCTCCGCCGTCTCCAGCAGGGCGTCTGCGAGATGAACATTGTGCAGGACGGCGTGCCTGGCTCTGGGCCTGCAGACTCCATCGAACTGGTCACCGAGAGCACCGGCTACAACGAGGCCTGCTTCGGCTACTTCGCCTCGCCCCTCTTCTGCGGCGACGTGACGGTTCGATCTTTTTACACGACCCTCAAGCCGCAGGTCTTTGCGCAGATCCTCACCCAGGCCCCCTCGACGGGCTACTCGGTGCAGAACGGCGACGTCATCCCGGGCTCATCGAGCGGTCTGGGTTCGTGGGCCTACGGCGACCTTGCCGGTGCGCCCGACCCCGGCAACGCCAACACGCGCCCCTGGGTCTTCGCCAACGCAGGCGGACGGTTCACCTTCACGGGCCGCGTTGTCATGAACATCGTGGAGAGCTGTGACGGTCGCGACAACGACTGCGACGGTCTCGTCGACGAGGGCGGGGGCTGCCGCATCACGGGCCAGCCCTGCACCATCGCTGCCGACTGCGCGGCCGGCCTCTCCTGCGCGGCAGGCTTCTGCGGCGCGGGCAGCTGCGCCGCGGGCGAGCACCTCTATCAGGGTCTCTGCGTCAGCGATGTCCGCACCTGCACCCTCGCCAACGCCAGCACGGCAGAGCAGCAGTGGAACGGCGCCACGTGGGGTGGTTGCTACGCAACGGCCTGCAACGCCACCTACCATGTCCTCTCCCTCTCGGGCGCCTGTGAGAGCGATACCCGCTCCTGCACCATCGCCAACGCGACCACCGCCGTCGACACCTATACGGACGGCTTCTGGAGCGGCTGCGTTGCCACAGGCTGCGTCTCGGGATTCCACGCCAGCGGCGGCGTCTGCGCCAACGACACCCGCACCTGCACCCGCCCCGATGGCTCTGTGGGACTCGAGACCTGGACGACCGGCGTCTGGGGTGCCTGCGAAGTCCCCTCCTGCCTTCCGGGCTTCCACTTCGAAGGCGGACTCTGCTTCAGCGACAACCGCAGCTGCACCTCTCCGAACGCTGCGACCGCGAGCCAGACCTGGACGGGGCTGAGCTTCGGAGCCTGCGCCGCGCTCACCTGCAATGCCACCTTCCATCTCGACGCCGGCGCTGGCACCTGCATCAGCGATACCCAAGCCTGCACCCTCCCCAACGCCGCCACCGCAACGCAGACCTGGCTGGGCTCCGCGTGGGGAACCTGCCTGGCGACGACCTGCGACGCGGGCTGGCACGTGGAGGCGGATGCATGCGTGAACAATGTCCGAGCCTGCCTGCCCGCAAACGGTTTCGGCTCGGAGACCTATAGCGCCGGAGCCTGGGGCGCCTGCGTTCCTGATTACTGCAACGGTGGCTTCCATGTGGAGGCGGGGGCCTGCGCCAGCGACACCCGCGGCTGCATCATCGCCAACGGCTCGGGCCAGCAGACCTGGGCCGGCACCGCCTACGGCAGCTGTACCGTCGTCAGTTGCAATCCAACCTACCACGAAGAGACCGGTACCTGCGCTGCCGACACCCGCGCCTGCTTCGTCGAGGGTGGCGACGGCACCCAGAGCTGGGATGGCGTCAGCGCCTACTCCACCTGTTACGCCACCAGCTGTCAGCTCGGAAACACGCTCCACCTCGGCACCTGCGTCATCACCCGGTGCGGCAACGGCCTGATCGAGAACTCGGAGCTTTGTGACGACGGCAACACAGACACCGCCGACAGCTGCAGCAACAGCTGCGTCTGCGGCTTCGGCTTCCACTACGAGACCGGCCTCTGCCTCCCCGACATCCGCGACTGCATCGTCGGCGTCGACACCGGCTATCAGGTCTGGAACGGCACGGGTTACGACGCCTGCGTTTCTCTGGCCTGCGGTGCACTTGCCTACCAGTCCGGCACCGAGTGTCTGCCCAAGGTGGCGCTCGGCGCGCCCTGCACCACCAACCCCCAATGTTTCTCGAACTCCTGCGCGACGGCTCCCGCCGGTACCGCCAACGACCGCTGCGCGCCGCAGGGCATGAACTGGATCCCGCCCGGCACCTTCGTCATGGGCTCGCCCATCGGCGAAGTGGGTCGCGGAACCGACGAGACCCAGCACCAGGTAACCGTATCGCGGCCCTTCTTCCTTGGCGCCGCAGAGCTGTCGCAGGCCTCCTGGAAGAGCGTGGCGGGCGCCAGCAACCCCTCCTGCACACAGAGCACCACGAGCGGCGCCTATGAGTGCACAACCGTGAGCAGCAACGATGCCTCGCCCGTCGAACGCATCGACTGGTTCTCGGCCATCGCCTACGCCAACGCGCGCTCGGTGCTCGAGGGGCTGCCTGAGTGCTACGCCCTCACCTACTGCACTGACGCCGCGAGCGGCTGGAAGGACGGCCTTCACAGCGGCTGCACCTCCGCCACCTTCACTGGCCTCTCCTGCACCGGCTACCGGCTGCCCACCGAGGCGGAGTGGGAGTATGCAGCGCGTGCGACAACCAAGACCGCCTACTTCTGGGGTTCGGTGGCTACTGCCAACGACCTCTGGATGGTCAGCAACGCTGGCAACCGGACCCACGTCAGCGGCACGGTGGCGAGCCTCACCAAGGCCAACATCTATGGTCTGCTGGACACGAGCGGCAACGTCTCGGAATGGGTCTGGGACCGGCTCGGGACGCTGACCAACGCGATCGCGACCGACCCGCTCGGCGCAACCGCTGACGTCCGCCGCATCTTCCGCGGCGGCAGCTGGAGCCTCGACGCCTCCCGCGCCCGAGGAGCCTCGCGCTACGGCACCTCGCCCGTCTATCGCAACTCCGACCTTGGCCTGCGCATCGCCCGTACTGCCGTTCTTCCGCAGGTTCCGACCTGCCCCGCGGGCTACCACAGCAACGGCAGCATCTGCGATGTAGACACCATCGCCTGCTCGAAGGATCACGCCACGGAGGCCACACAGGTCTGGAACGGAAGCGCCTACGGGAGCTGCACCGTCGCCAGCTGTGATGCCGGCTACAGCCTGGTCGGCAATGCCTGCCTCGTGGTTTGCGGCGACACCCTCATCGGTGGCACCGAGACCTGCGACGACGGCAACGCGGTTACTGAGAGCTGCACCTACGGCGCCACCAGCTGCACCGTCTGCAGCGCGACCTGCGCGCTTGTCCCGGGTGCAACGACCTACTGCGGTGATGGCACGCTTCAATCGCCCGAGTTCTGCGACGACGGCAACCTCGTCAACGACGACAGTTGCAGCAACGCCTGCGTCTGCGGCGTTGGCTACCACGTTGAGAATGGTGTCTGCACGAACGATGTGCAGGACTGCCTGGCTCCGCTCGGCGTCGGGCTCGAAGGTGTGCTCCCGCTCGCGCCCGGTACCAAAACTTGGAACGGCGCCACCTACGACGACTGCATCCTCAGCGTCTGCATCTGCCCCTAAACCGAGCCCGCAGCGTTAGCTGAGCCGCCGGAGCAGGGCCGCATACATCGGGCCCTCTCCCGTTGCGTCCGGGAGCAACGCCTGGCCATGCTCGGTCGCTTCGCCAGTCTCCCAATCGGGTCTGCAGACCTCGACGCGGCCAGCGCGACGCTCCAGCAGCCGCGCCACAACCCCGTCGTTCTCTTCGGCAGAGATGGAGCAGGTAGCGTAGAGGATGAAGCCGCCCGTGCGGACCGCATCGAGCGCAGCGGCGAGCATGGCATATTGCCGCATGGCCAGCTGGCGGCTGCGGGCGGGTGACCAGTCGGTGAGCAGCGCGGGCTGGCGAACGAGGTGGGCCTCGGAGCTGCAGGGGGCGTCGAGCAGGATGCCGTCGTAGGCGTCGCGTTCGTAGAGGCTCCAGCGGGTGGCATCGTGTCCGGTCACCCGGACCCGCTCCCGAAGCTCGGGCGGCAGATAGTCGGAGAGGGTTACCTTGAGGCGGCCGCGGCGGGCAGCCGACAGCTCGTTGGCGACCAGTTCGCCGCTGCCCATGCGCTCGGCGAGGACGAGGCTCTTTCCGCCGGGAGCTGCGCAGAGATCCAGGATGCGTGCTCCATCGGCGATGGGGAGCGTGCGGGCAACGCGGACGGAGGCTGCGTCGAGGTTGTAGTGGGTGCAGAGCCCGTCCGCGTCGCGCACGGGCGGAGGCAACGGGCCACCCGCCGAGCAACCGGCGAGGGCGGAGGGCTGCAGGGGCTCGAGCAGGGCTTCGACAGCGGCGGGCTGAGCGAAGGGGTTTGCACGCGCGACCTGCCCGTCTGTGACCTTCATGGCCGAAAGGAGTGCCGGC
>CAIWGR010000147.1 GCA_903912275.1 uncultured delta proteobacterium | reverse complement strand
TCGTCCATAACGAAAGCTTGCTCGAGAAGAACAACTTCTTCGTAATATTTGCGAATGCGACCTTCCATCATTTTTTCAATGATACTTTCAGGCTTGCCCGAAGCACGTGCTTGCTCTTTCAAAACATCAATTTCACGAGCAAGTTTAGCTGGCTCAACCGCTTCAATATTTAAAGAATCTGGTTTTGCCGCCGCAATATGCATAGCGATTTGTTTGCCGATTTCGTGAAGCTTGTCGTTTGAAGCAACCGATTCAAAAGCAATCAAAACCGCAATTTTACCCATATCATTAGCACCAGGCTCACCGACGGGCCGCCAAAGACCTCGACCGCAACCGCAGCTAGATCGCGGTAGTCCACCGTGTCGCCCAGCGCGTCGCTCGCCCCCGACGCATCGAGCGAGAGCTCCGCCTCCAGCTCCACCTCGAAGTGGCGACCCTCGCTCCGCTCCTCCGCATACACGCCATGCGGCGCATGGAACTGCAGCCCTCGGACAAAGATGAGATCGCGCGCCATATGACACTCCCGTGGGCTCCAACGTCGGCGCAATCTAGCCTCGCGCGGCCGCCCGCGCTATCGCATCGCCACCTCTGCCCGCGGAACCCATGAACGGACGCCAACTCCCCCTCCTCCAGACCGCTGTCCCCGGCCCCTCGGTCGCTGCCTGGATGGAACGGCTCGCCGCGGTCGAGTGCCCCGCCATCACAGCCCGCCGCTCCGGCCGCGCGGCCGCGGGCGCCACCGACCCCATCCTCTGGGCCGAGGCGCGCGGCGCCAACGTCCTCGACACCGACGGCAACCGGTTCGTCGACCTCACCGCCGGCTTCGGCGTGGCGGCCGTGGGCCATGCCCACCCCAAGGTGGTCGAGACCATCACCAGCCAGGCGGGCCGGCTCATCCATGGCATGGGCGACCTCTTCCCCACCCGCGAGAAGATCCTCCTCGCAGAGCGGCTCGCAGCCCGCACCCCCGGCAGGCTGCAGCACTCCATCTTCGGCTGCAACGGCGCCGACGCCGTCGAGGCGGCCATCAAGACCGCCGTCATCGCCACCGGCCGCCCCCGCGTGCTCGGCTTCCACAACAGCTACCACGGCCTCTCGCACGGCGCCCTCTCGGTGAGCGGCTACCGCGACGGCTTCCGCCTCCCCTTCGCGGCCCGCATCGGCGCCAGCGACCTGCGCCTGCCCTACGCCTCCTGCCGCGCCTGCCCGCTCGGCGACACCCACCCCGGCTGCGGCCAGCGCTGCCTCACCTACCTCGACCACCTGCTCGCCTCCGCCACCTCGGGCGCCGGCGACATCGCCGCCATCATCGTCGAGCCCATCCAGGTCCGCGGCGGCTTCCACCTGCCGCCCGAAGGCTGGCTCACCCGGCTCCGCGAAGTGACCCGCGCCCGCGGCATCCTGCTCATCTTCGACGAGGTCTTCACCGGCTTCGGCCGCACCGGCCAGTGGTTCGCGGCCGACCACGAGGGCGTGGAGCCCGACCTGCTCGTCGTCGGAAAGTCGCTCGCCGGCGGCCTGCCGCTCAGCGCCTGCCTGGGCCTTCCAGAGGTCATGGAGGCCTGGGGCGCGACGAAGGGCGAGGCCATCCACACCTCCACCTTCATCGGACACCCGCTCGCCTGCGCCACGGCGCTCACCACGCTCGACATCATCGAAGAGGAGGGGCTTGTGGCCCGCTCGGAGGCGCTCGGCGCGAAGCTGCTCGCAGACCTCCGCGCGGCGGTCGGCGGCCACCACGCCGTCGGCGACATCCGGGGCCGCGGCCTGCTCGTGGGCGTGGAGCTGCAGCGCGACGGCAGGCCCTGGGCGGGCGGCGGCGTGGCTGCGATGCAGGCCATGCTCGAGCGTGGATTCCTCATGTGCCCTGCCGGCGCTGCCGCGGAGGTGGCCTCCTTCCATCCGCCGCTGGTGGTGACCGAGGAACAGCTCGAGGCGGCCGTCGCAGCCTTCGCCGGCTGGCTCGCCACGGTGCAGGCGTGAAGCGGCGGCTCCGGCAGCCCGCCTGGTACCACTTCGTGCTGATCGGCGTGGGGGCGATGCTCCTCACCTTCGCCATCATCGGCATCATCTTGCCGCCCCGCTACATTGTGCAGCGCGAGGTCGAGGTGATGGCGCCGCCCGACCTCGTGTTTGCCCAACTCAGCGACACGGCCAACCACCCCGCCTTCATGCCCTGGAAGGGGCAGGACCCGACCGTTACCTTCACGCCCGGCGCCGTCACCAAGGGGCTCGGCGCGACCTACGACTGGCAGGGGGCGCAGACCCAGCACATGCGCTATCTCGTCACCCAGGAGGAGCCGCCCAAGGCGATCGGCTTCGAGATGGTGACGGAGGGGCCGGGCGATCTGGGCGGCGTCTGGAACATCCGGCAGTTCGGCAAGGTGACCAAGGTCACCTGGTCGCTGCATGGCGATGTGGGCTGGAACATCCCGGCCCGCTTCGCACAGCTGGGCGTGGATGGCGCGCTCGGGCCGCTGCTCTCGACGGGGCTCACGCAGCTCAAGGCCCGCTGCGAACAGGCCGCGCGGGCGGGCGCAAAGTAGCGGGCCCAATGGCAGGCGGTGGCTTGACCTCTGCCCTGCCGCCGACTAACAGAAGCCCCCTCTCCGGGCCGATGTAGCTCAGCCGGTAGAGCAACGCATTCGTAATGCGTAGGTCATCGGTTCAAGTCCGATCATCGGCTCCTCTCCTTTCCCTCGTTTGCAAAATGGCACGCCTCACGGTGCTCGCCACCGAAACAGACGCAGGAAAGACCTTTCTCGTCGCCGCACTCCTTCGGGAGCTGCGGGGGCGAGGCTGCGTTGTGCGCCCCTACAAGCCCTTCGCCTCGGGGCCGCTATGGGAGGGCGACGACACCTCGCTGCTCCGCGCGGCCTGCGGCGAACAGCTCACCGAGGCGCAGGTTACGCCGTGGCGCTTCGAGCGGCCGGTGGCGCCGGCCTTCCTGCTCCGCGACCGCGGCATCAGGCTCACCGCATCCGACCTGCTCACACCCGCAGCGGCGCTCGAGCGGGGCGCCGACCTGCTCATCACCGAGACGGCGGGCGGCCTGCTCTCGCCCCTCACCGAGCGCTGGAGCTCGCTCGATGCCGCCGACCTGCTCGGCGGGCCGCTGCTGCTGGTGGTCCGCAACCGGCTTGGCGCGATCTCTGCGGCAGAAAATGCGCTCCGCCTCCTCGACCTGCCCCGCCGGAGGCTGGTTGCGGTGGTGCTGTCGGACGGCGCTGAGCTGACCACGGAAGAGGATGCGCTGCTGCTCGACGAGAACGAGGCCTGGCTTCGGCGCGCCAACCCGGCGCTGCGCTGGTTCAGGCTGCGGCGGGGCGGAGCGCCGGACGAGGCGCTGCTCGACCTGCTCTGGCGCAGGCCTGCAGGGCGTTAGAGCTCGCGGGGAGGCTTGACGCTGCCGGCGCCGCGGGGTGCGGCGGCGGCGGGCGCAGGCTTGGAGGCGGGCTT
>CAIWGR010000146.1 GCA_903912275.1 uncultured delta proteobacterium | reverse complement strand
GTCGGCGATCTCGGTCGGCATGGTGGCCGAAAAGAGGAGGTTCTGCCGGCCGGCCGGCATGAGGCGCATGACCCGCTTCACATCGGGGAAGAAGCCCATGTCGAGCATGCGGTCGGCTTCATCGAGGATGAAGTAGGAGAGGTGGCCAAGGTGGACGAAGCCCTGCGAGTGCAGGTCGAGCAACCGTCCGGGCGTGGCAACGAGCACATCGACGCCGCGGCGGAGCGCATCCATCTGGGGGCGGATGCCCACACCGCCGAAGATCACGGTGGTCTTGATGGAGAGGCCGGTGCCGTAGGCATCGAACCGCTCGGCAATCTGGGCCGCCAGTTCGCGGGTGGGGGAGAGGACCAGTGCACGGATGGCGCGCGCATCACCACGGGGCTCGGCAGCGAGGCGCTGGAGCACGGGGAGGGCGAAGGCGGCGGTCTTTCCTGTGCCAGTCTGGGCGATACCGAGGAGGTCTCGTCCGGCAAGCAGCGGCGGGATTGCCTGGTTCTGAATCGGAGTGGGAGTGGCGTAGCCCTCGTGGGCCAACGCGCGCAAAAGGGGCTCGATGAGCCCGAGATCGGCGAACGAATTCAAGATGTTCCTAAGAAGAGGAGTGGTCGCAGCGCCTTATGCGCGCGCCCTTGTTTCGCATACATAGCCGCCGATTGCGAACTTCGCCACCCGCGGCGGCAACAATCGGGCGCAGGCGACGATAACCCATCGTCTCCTTTCGCTCGGAGTTGTCATGTCGAACGCCATCTCCGCCATTGCCATCGCCCTCATCCTTGGCGCGGGCTTGGGCGCCACACTGCCCGACCCGGCGGGTGGCGCCTGGCTCATGCTCCCGCTCGCCGCGCCTGGTCTCTGTCTGCTGCTCGCGCGCCGCGCCGGCCTGCGCCGCCTCATCGTGCTCGCCTGGATCGCGCTGCTCGCTGCCTTCGTCACGGCCGAGCGGGTGCGCTACCAGCGCGACGTCCCGCTCTCGCCCACATGGGAAGGTGCGAGCCAGCTCATTGTGCAGGTCGAGGAGGGGGCTCGTCCTGCCGCGGAGGAGCACACCATCGTTGTGCGGCTTCGCTCGCGCCGGACCGCTGCCGGCTGGCAGCCCGCCGGAGGTCGCTGGGTCATCCCGCGCCACGAGAGCAGCTGGATGCCTGCCGAAGGAGACTGGCTCCAACTCACCGCGACCGCCTCGCCCCCTGCCATCCGTCTCCACGAACTCGGCTTCGACCCCGCCTCGTTCGCACGCTCGCGCGGGCTCTCGGGGACGCTCTGGACCGAGGGCGCTACGGTCTGGCTCGGCGCCGACACCGGGTTCCGGCGGGGCATCGACCTGCTGCGCCTCCGCATGGAGCGCGCCATCCTCTCGCAGACCTCCGGCGCTGCGGCCGGCGTCCTGCTCGCCATGGTCACCAGCAGCCGCCAGGAGCTCGACCCGCTCGTCAACCAGCAGTTCTCCGCGAGCGGGATCACGCACGTGCTCGCGGTCAGTGGCATGCACCTCACGCTGCTCGGGCTCTGCATCGTCTTCGTGCTCAAACGCCTCTTTCGCAGGGTTCCTGCGCTCTGCCTCTGGTTCGGGGCGGAGCGGGCGGCGCTCCTCGCCACGGCGCCCGTGATGTGCGCCTATGTGGTCCTGACGGGTGCGCCTGCGAGCGCTGTTCGGTCGGGCGTCATGGCGATGGTCGTGGTGCTGGCGCATGCCCTCGAACGGCCGCCCTCGGGCCTCGGCGCGCTCTGGGGCTCGGTGGCGCTGATGTTGGCCTGGGAGCCTGTCTGGGTGACAGATGTGGGCTTTCAGCTCTCCGTCGCTGCTACCTGGGCGTTGCTCGCCCACGGTCGCGCCTTCCGGGCGGTGGCAACGCGCGAGCAGGAGGGAGGCGACGAGGCTCCGCGGTTGGTTCGTTGGCTCCGCTGGTGCTGGGAGCAGGTGGTCGAGACGCTCCGGACCTCCGTCGCAGCGACGCTGTCGACCGCACCTGTGGTGCTCTGGAACTTCGGCGCCCTGCCGCTCTTCAGCCCGCTCGCCAACCTGCTCGTCGTGCCTGCGATCGGTACGCTGGCGCTACCGCTCGGTGCCTTCGGGAGCCTGCTTGATGCCACGCCGGTTGGCGGAGGGTTTGTCTTCATCTGGCTCGCCGAGCGGGCCACAGCCTTCGGGCTCTGGGTCTCGGAGCAGGCCCATCCGCTGCTCTCTCTGCCGCTTGTCTGGGGACGCCCGTCGCCGATTGGCTGCCTCGGCTGGGGGCTGCTCGCGGTGGGAGCCCCCGGGCTCTTTTTGCGGTCGCGGCGCGCCGACCTGCTGCTTGTCGGCTGCACGCTCGCACTCCTCGCCAACGACCTACCGCCCGCTTGGAGGCCGGCACCGGAGATGCGAATCCACGCCATCCCGGTCGGGCAGGGCGATGCAACCTTCGTCGCACTGCCGACCGGCCAAACGCTCCTCATCGATGGCGGCGGCTCAGGCCGACAACTCCCCGACACGGGCACCCGCACCGTGCTGCCCTACCTCCGGCTCCTCGGCTATCGCAGCGTCGACATCCTGGTCGCGACCCACGATGACGCAGACCACCTCGCAGGCATCGCAGAGTTGGTGCCCTACCTCACGCCTTCCCAGATATGGGCCGGCGCGCTCGACCCCTCCAAGAAACTCGTCCGCTCGCT
>CAIWGR010000145.1 GCA_903912275.1 uncultured delta proteobacterium | reverse complement strand
TGTCGCCGACGCGCTGAAGCTTTCGGTCACGACGAAGAACTTCCTGCTCATCCTTGCTGAGCGTCGCCGCCTCGCACTCATCGTCGACATCGTCTCCGAGTTTCAGCGGCAGCTCGATGTTCACACCGGTGGCGCCCGCGCTCAGGTCTTCTCGACCACCGAGCTCGGCGCTGTCCAGCTGGCCCGCATCAAAGATGCCCTCCAGAAGAGCACCGGCAAGAAGGTGGTCGTGGAGAGCATCGTCGACCCATCCCTGCTCGGCGGCCTGCGCATTCAGGTCGAAGGCAAGGTGCTCGACTCTACGCTCCTTCTTCAGCTTGAGGCACTTCGCAGCCTCATTCTTACTGCAGCTTGATTCACACTTGATCAGCGCTCCGCGCGCACATTGAGGGAAACATGGATATCAACGTCGACGAGATCAGCCGCATCATCAAGAAGCGCATCGAGAACTACGACAGCCGGATTGAGGTGTCGGAGACCGGCACGGTCGTTTCGGTGGGTGACGGTATCGCGCGCGTCTACGGGCTCGAGAAGGTGATGGCAGGCGAGCTTGTCGACCTTCCGGGCGACACGCGCGGCATGGTGCTCAACCTCGAAGAGGACAATGTCGGTATCGCGCTGCTCGGCAACGCGACCCACATCAAAGAGGGTGACATCGTCAAGCGGACGGGTCGCATCGTTGAGGTTCCGGTTGGTCCGGCCCTCGTCGGTCGCGTCGTTAACGCGCTCGGTCAGCCCATCGATGGTCGCGGCCCGATCGACCAGACGCACACGCGTCGCGTCGAGGTGAAGGCGCCCGGCATCATCGCCCGTAAGTCGGTTCATGAGCCCATGCAGACTGGCCTTAAGGCCATCGACGCCCTCGTTCCGATCGGCCGTGGCCAGCGCGAGCTGATCATTGGTGACCGCCAGACGGGCAAGACGGCTGTCGCCATCGACGCCATCCTCAACCAGAAGAACGAGAACACGCCCGAGAAGCCTGTTCACTGCATCTACGTGGCCATCGGTCAGAAGCAGTCGACGGTTGCGCAGGTCGTAGAGAAGCTGCGTGAGCATGGCGCCATGGAGTACACGACGGTTGTCGTGGCGACCGCGACCGACGCTGCTCCGCTTCAGTTCCTCGCGCCCTACACAGGTGTCGCGATGGGCGAGTACTTCCGGGACAACGGCGGTCACTCTCTGATCGTCTATGACGACCTCTCCAAGCAGGCTGTCGCCTACCGCCAGCTCTCGCTCCTGCTCCGCCGCCCGCCGGGCCGCGAAGCCTACCCTGGCGACGTCTTCTACATCCACAGCCGCCTGCTCGAGCGCGCCGCCAAGATGTCCGACGACAACGGCTCCGGCTCTCTGACCGCACTTCCGATCATCGAGACCCAGGCCGGCGACGTCTCGGCCTACATCCCGACCAACGTCATCTCGATCACCGATGGTCAGATCTTCCTTGAGTCCGACCTCTTCTACGCCGGCGTCCGTCCGGCCATCAACGTCGGTATTTCGGTCAGCCGCGTCGGCGGTAACGCCCAGATCAAGGCGATGAAGCAGGTTGCCGGTACCCTCCGTCTCGACCTCGCGCAGTACCGCGCCATGGCGGCCTTCGCCCAGTTCGCCTCGGACCTCGACAAGGCCACCCAGCGTCAGCTTGCGCGCGGTGAGCGCATGACCGAGCTCCTCAAGCAGAAGCAGTTCTCGCCGCTCCCGGTCGAGAAGCAGGTCGTCATCATCTACGCCGGCACGAAGGGCTACGTTGATGAGATTCCGACCCCTGCCCTCGGCCGTTACGAGGAGAGTCTCTTTGCCTTCCTCGAGTCGCGCTTCCCCACGGTGACCAAGAGCATCCGCGATGCCAAGGCCATCACGCCGGCCAACGAGCCCGCGCTCAAGGAGGCCCTCGAGGCCTTCGGAAAGGCCTTCCAGGCTTAGTCGAACCCATCCCTCTCTGATTACGGCGCAGTCCCATGCCGAGCCTCAAGGCCATACGAAACCGCATCAAGTCGGTTAAGAACACGCAGAAGATTACCCGCGCGATGAAGCTCGTCGCGGCGGCGAAGCTCAAGCGTGCGCAGGATGCTGTCGTAGCGTCCCGTCCCTACGCGGTGCGGCTCCGCGCGGTCGTGGCGTCGCTGGCGGGTTCGGTCGACCCGGAACGCTACCCGCTCTTCCGCACGACGCCGACGCCCAAGCGTTGCCTCCTCATCCCGATGACCTCGGATCGCGGCCTCGCCGGCGCCTTCAACTCCTCCGTTCTTCGCCGTACGGAGGCCTTCCTTCGCGATAGCAAGGACTCCTACGAGGAGATCGGCGTGGCACCCATCGGCCGCAAGGGCCGTGAGTACTTCCGCCGTCGCGGGACACCGACCTACACCGAGCTGCGCGACCTGATGAGTGGCCCCAACCGTGGTTCGGCCCTCGCTGTTGCGGCCGAGCTCAGCCGGCTCTTCACGACGGGCGAAGTCGATGAAGTCTACCTGATCTTCAACGAGTTCAAGTCGGCGTTGACCCAGACTGTGATCGTGGAGCCGCTTCTGCCGCTGTCGGCCGATAAGCTGGCGGGCCAGGGCGCTTCGACGACCGAGATGAAGTATGAGCCCAACCGGGAAGAGCTCCTGGCCAAGTTGCTTCCACGGTTTGTGCAGAGCAATGTGCTTCGCGCGCTCCTCGAGTCTCAGGCGTCGGAGCTCGGCGCCCGTATGACGGCGATGGACAACGCGTCGAAGAACGCCGCCGAGATCATCGGTACAATGACGCTGCAGATGAACCGGGCCCGTCAGGCCATCATCACGACAGAACTCATGGAAATCACCTCGGGCGCTGAGTCGCTCAAGGGCTAGTTTGTTCAATACCCGAAGACTCCGATAGGATATCCGATGACCCAAGGCATCTCTTCCTCCACTCCCTCGACCGCAAAGCATGGCCGCATCACGCAGGTCATCGGTCCGGTTGTCGACGTCGCGTTCGACGGCGGCCAGCTCCCCGAGATCATGCATGCGATCACGGTCACCAATCCGGCCATCTCGGATGTGGCCGACAACCTCGTCCTCGAGGTCTCGCAGCACCTTGGCGAGAACATGGTTCGCACCATCGCGATGGACACGACCGACGGTCTGACCCGCGGCATGGAGGTTCGTTCGACCGGCGCGCCGATCATGGTGCCGGTGGGTCGTGAGGTCCTCGGCCGCATCCTCAATGTTGTCGGCGACCCCGCTGACGACATCCGGATCTTCAAGCTCAAGAACGGCAAGCTGGTTCGTGGCTTCTTCCGGCGAGAGACCGAGACGCAGGTTATCCTGAAGATTGTCGACGCCAAGGAGATCCATCACAGCACCGAGCTGGTGGTCGAGAAGGCCGATATCCTCGAGTCGCTCAAGACCGAGGCGACCGAGCTGCGCCCGATTCACCGCGCTGCGCCGAAGTTCGATGAGCTCTCGACCCGCGCCGAAATGTTCGAGACGGGCATCAAGGTCGTCGACCTCCTCGCCCCCTACGCGAAGGGCGGAAAGATTGGCCTCTTCGGCGGCGCCGGCGTTGGCAAGACCGTTCTCATCATGGAGCTCATCCACAACGTCGCCATGAAGCACGGTGGTTTCTCCGTTTTCGCCGGTGTTGGCGAGCGTACGCGTGAGGGCAACGACCTCTTCTACGAAATGATGGAAGGCGGCGTTCTTGCCCCGAACGGCGACTGGGAGAACTCCAAGGTCGCCCTGATTTACGGGCAGATGAATGAGCCGCCTGGCGCCCGCGCCCGCGTTGCTCTCTCGGCGCTTACGGTTGCCGAGCACTTCCGCGACACGATGAACCAGGACGTGCTCCTGTTCGTCGACAACATCTTCCGCTTCACGCAGGCCGGCTCGGAGGTTTCAGCGCTTCTGGGTCGTATCCCGAGCGCCGTCGGTTACCAGCCCACGCTGGCGACGGAGATGGGCGCTCTTCAGGAGCGCATCACGACGACGAAGAACGGCTCGATTACCTCGGTTCAGGCCGTCTACGTGCCTGCCGACGACCTCACCGACCCGGCTCCGGCGACCACCTTCGCTCACCTTGACGCCACCACGGTTCTTAACCGTGAAATCGCCTCGCTGGGCATCTACCCGGCCGTCGATCCGCTCGACTCGACCTCGCGCCTGCTCTCCCCGCTCGTTCTTGGCGACCGCCACTACAACACGGCACGTGCGGTCCAGGCTGTTCTGCAGCGCTACAAGGAGCTCCAGGACATCATCGCCATTCTCGGCATGGACGAGCTCTCTGAGGACGACAAGCGTCAGGTTGAGCGGGCTCGTAAGATCCAGCGCTACCTCTCGCAGCCCTTCTTTGTCGCCGAGGTCTTCACCGGCTCGCCCGGTAAGTATGTTGAACTCGAAGATACCCTCAAGGGCTTCGAGGCGCTCGTCGGCGGCGACGTGGACGCGCTTCCCGAGCAGGCCTTCTACATGCAGGGCACCATCGAAGAGGTTCACAAGAAGGCCAAGGAGCTCGGCGCCTAAGCCGACGGAGTACCCATGTCGCTTGTCACCCTCGATATCGTCACGCCCGAGCGGGCCATCTTTCATGGTCAGGTCACCGAGGTCATTCTTCCCGGTGAGTTGGGACAGATGGGCGTTCTTGCTGGCCACAGCAACCTGATGACCCTGATCCGAGCCGGCGAGCTGATTGCGAAGTCGGCTGAAGGCGAGCGTCGGTTCGCGGTAGCGTCCGGCTTTGCCGAGGTAACAGCCTCCTCGGTGGTCGTCCTGGTGGATTCCGGCGAGGGTGCCACAGACATCGATGTCGCGCGGGCCCGTCGTGCGCTGTCAGCGGCGGAGTCGCGGTCGTTGGATGCGGCGGTTGTCTCTGCCGACGAACTCGAAGCGCATCAAGAAGAGCTGGCGCGGGCTCGCAACCGCATCGCCGTCTTCGAACGGTCCAGCCGCGCCTGATCAGCCTCCGGACTGCTTGCCACGCGGAGGGGCGGTAGCCTAGAGCACGGACGACTTCCTCCGCTCGGCTCGGCTCCGCGCGGGGGACCTATCATGAGGTTTCCCATGGCACGATGCAGCGCAGTTTTGCTCTCCCTCTCTCTCCTCGTCCCGGCTGCGGCCTTCGCGCAGGACGAGGCGGAGGTTTACGCCCCTGACGTCAACGAGACGCCAGCTCCGAGAGTCAGGGGGTTCTACGCGGTGTCGCCGAATCTGACCTATGTGAACATCCCGAATTTCGTTCTCGATGCATTCTTCAGCAGTCACACCGGCATGTGGGAGGGAGATGCAGTCAATCTGTCGTACGGTTTGAACTGGTCTTACAGCCGCCCCGACGCCTATGAGATTTCTGCGGCGGTGCAACAGACCAGCATGGCGACGGGCGACGGCTACTGGCTGCAGAAGGGCGATCGCGTCGAGCAGGCTGATTGGTCTACAAACAACCTGAGCACGCTCAGTCTGGAGACCCAGTTCCACTGGCTGAAGGGCATGAGTGGCGACGGCCGCACGCAGCTCGCCTATGGCTTCGGCCTCGGCGTCGCGAAGGTGAGCGGTCAGTTCAAGAAGTACGATCTGGATGTCGGCCGTTGCGGGGCGGTTGGGTTGCTCCCTGAAGACCGACTCAGCACCGACGCTGGGCTGCTCGACAAGTGCTATACGGCGACGGGCGACCCGGCCTTCGTGCTGGATAACGGCATTCCGAAGGTCGCCGTCGAGGACAAGATCCCCCCCTTCGTCCCCATCCTCTCGGCGAGCATCGGTCTGCGGCAGACGATTTCGGAGAATGCGGTACTGGGTCTCGACATGGGAATCAGGGCGCCGCAGGGGCTGTTTGTCGGCGTGAGCGCCGGTTACCAGTGGCGACAGGGCGAGTGACGGCGTCGGGAGAGAGCTCATGAACAAGGTAGTAGCGTCGGCAGACGAGGCGATTGGCGACATCACCGACGGCATCACGCTGATGTCGGGCGGCTTTGGTCTTTCGGGGAATCCCGAGAACCTCATCCTCGCGCTGCTTCGGAAGAACGCGCGTGACCTGACCATCATCAGCAACAACTGCGGGACCGACGCGTGCGGTCTGGGCGTGCTGCTGCAGAACGGTCAGGTGAAGAAGATGATCTCGAGCTACGTGGGGGAGAACAAGACCTTCGAGCGGCTCGTGCTGTCGAACCAGCTGGAGATTGAGCTCAACCCACAGGGGACGCTGGCGGAGCGCATCCGTGCGGGCGGCGCAGGCATCGAGGGCTTCTACACGCCGACCGGCTACGGCACCCCGGTGGCCGATGGAAAGGAGACACGCATCATCGGTGGCCGCTGGTGCGTGCTAGAAACCGCGCTGCGGGCCGACTTTGCCTTTGTGAAGGCTTGGAAGGGCGACAGGGCAGGCAACCTCATTTATCGGATGACCTCTCGGAACTTCAATCCGATGATCGCTACCGCCGGAAAGGTGACCATCGCCGAGGTGGAGGAGCTGGTGGAGACGGGCGAACTCGACCCCGACCAGATTCATACGCCGGGCATCTACGTGCAGCGCATCTTCCAGGGCAGCAACTACCAGAAGTGGATCGAGCAGCGCACCGTGCGCCCTCGACCGGAGGCCTAGTCATGGCACTTTCACGAGAGCAGCTCGCGCAGCGTGTGGCGCTCGAACTGCAGGATGGTTTCTATGTGAACCTGGGCATTGGCATTCCGACGCTGGTCGCGAACTATATCCCGGCCGGGATGGACGTGGTGATGCAGTCGGAGAACGGGCTGCTCGGCATGGGCCCCTTTCCCTACGAGGGCGAGGAGGACGCCGACCTGATCAACGCCGGCAAGCAGACGGTCACGATGA
>CAIWGR010000144.1 GCA_903912275.1 uncultured delta proteobacterium | reverse complement strand
CCCCATGCGTTTGCCGTCTTGCCACCGACAACGTGGGTAAGGTTGCCCGAATTGGAGGTGTACCAGCCGATGAGGCTCAACAGCGGGTCCGGGCCAGCGGCGGAGGTGATCTCGCCGTTGTAGAAGCTGGTGGTGGTTCCAGCGCGATAGGCGATCTCCCACTCCGACTCGGTCGGCAGGCGATAGCCCGTGCAGGTAACGCCGACAAAGGTCGCGCCCGAGCAGCTGCCATACTGGCCGTCGCGCCAGCCTGTACCGGGGTTGGCGCAGCCGGTCACCGTGTAGCACGAGGTGAGTCCCTCGGCCGTGGAGCGGGCGTTGGCAAACTCCAGTGCCGAGTACCAGTCGATGTCCTCAACAGGGCAGGTGCTGGTCGCGACACTGCCGCAGGTGCCGCCGGCGTGGCTGGCCGGGTTCACGTTCGAAGCGCGGGAATACCAGTCAGCCTGCGTGGTCTCGGTCCGGGCCATGAAGAAGGCACGAGAGAAGGTCACGTTGTGCTGCGTCTCATCGGCATCGCGGCCGAGCTCGGCGGCCGGCGAACCCATGTTGAAGGTGGCGGCGGGGAAGTAGACCATGCCCGTCGGCGCGCAGCGGTCGTTGGCGGTGCCGGGTGGCTCCGTCGCGCAGTTGCCGGAGAGGCACTGTGCGTTGGCAGTGCAGAGGTCGCCGAGCTGGCCGACGCGGACGACGCAGGCATTGGTGCAGGTGTCGGTGTTGACCGTGTTGCCGTCGTCGCAGGCCTCGGCTCCCTGGACGATACCATCGCCACAGTAGGAGGTGGCGCCGGCGGCCGTGAGGCAGGCGCCGTTGCAGACGCTGCGGCTGGTCAGGCCGTAGGTGCAGGTCTCGGTGGCGTCGATGATGCTGTCGCCGCAGAGGTCGGTGTCGCCGGCGACGGAGGCACAGACGTTGTTGCAGACGACGCAAGAGGCCTGGCCGTAGGCACACTCTTCGGTGATGGCATTGCCGTCATCACAGGCCTCTCCGGTCTGGAGGAAGCCATCGCCGCAGGCCGCCGCAACGCAGCTGTTGGTGCAGAGGTCGGTGTTGCTGGTGTTGCCATCGTCGCAGGCCTCGCCGGCCTGCACGAAGCCGTCGCCGCAACGGGGCGCGACGCAGAGGTTGGTGCAGCTGTCGGCGTTGTTGGTGTTGCCATCATCGCAGGCCTCGCCGGGCTGGACGAAGCCGTCGCCGCAGCGGCCGAACTGGCAGACGGAGGTGCAGAAGTCGGTGTCGATGGTGTTGCCGTCGTCGCAGGCCTCGCCGATATCGACGACGCCATCGCCGCAGAGGTCGGTGTCGCCGGCAGCGGTCACGCAGAGGTTGTTACAGACGGTGCAGGAGGCCACGCCATAGGCGCAACCCTCGGTGACCGCGTTGCCGTCATCGCAGCTCTCGGTGGCATCGATGACGCTGTCGCCGCAGAGGTCGGTGTCGCCGGCAACGGAGGCGCAGGCGCTGTTGCATACAGTGCAGGAGGCCTGGCCGTAGGCGCACTCCTCGGTGACCGCGTTGCCGTCGTCACAGCTCTCGCCCAAACCTACGACGCCATTGCCGCAGCCGAAAATGCAGACATTGGATGCGAGCACGAAGCCGAGGTCACAGGCCGTCGCAGTGCAGCT
>CAIWGR010000143.1 GCA_903912275.1 uncultured delta proteobacterium | reverse complement strand
TGGCTCGTCGCCCTCGAATATGCCGCCGTGCGACCCTTCTACAACGAGCGGATGTCGATCCTACTCGCCCGCAACACCTACCAGCTCCGCGCCATCGCCGACCGCCTCACCGACCTCGAGGGCCAGTGCGGTGGCGCCACCAACCTCCAAGATGGCACCGTCTCGCTCCGCGACGATGTGCTCAAGCTGACCAGCTCGCAGGTCGACCCCGTTTCCGGCCAGACCCTCACCCCCGCCCAGCGATTCCGGCAGGCCGCCAACCAGAGCGACATCCCGGCAGGCCGCACCATGCGTTACACCGTCTCGCAGACGGCAGATCAGGTTGCCAGCAACGGCGCGCTGCTCGTGGTCAACTTCAACCTCGGCCTCACCCAGTTCGCCAACCTCCCCTTCACCTGCAACGCCAAGGTGGCCGGCGTCGCCCTCGAGCTCGTCGGAACCGGGCTGGGTGCCGGACAGCCTGTCGCCACCCTGCTCTATGGCGGCAACAGCCAGACCTACTCCTGCCAGCCCGGCATCGATGCCTATGTGCAGACCTTCGGCCAGGGCGACACCACCTTCGGCACCACCACCAGCTTTGTGGTCGATGGTCGCTCGGCCTCGCCCGTCGCGGGTGTGGGCGAGATGGGGTCGAGCAATGTGACCTTCGCCGGCCTGCCGCTGGCGGGCGACTACACCCTCATCATCGATCCCGCGGCCCCGGCCAACCAGGCCATCAACTGGGCCAACCTCGACGACATCAAGGTGGGGCTCGCCTACTCCTACCAGGATGTCTTCAGCTCCACCTCGGACTGCGCCAACAGCCTCTAGCTCGGCCCTTGTCTGCGGCCGCGCGGCGGCCGCTTTGACCGGCCGGCTACCGGCCCCCTGAACCTCGTTCTTACGCTCTTCTGGAGTCGCTCCCATGTCTGTCTTCACCTTCGCTCGCGCCACCCGCGCGGCCCTCGTCTTGTCTGTCCTGCTGCTTGCTACGCCCGGTTGTGCCCCCGACGCCGACCTGCCCGCGGCCACGCCTGCGGAGGGCTCCGCCGCCCCTGCCCCCGACACCGGCGCTGTCTCGACGCCCGAGGATGTGAAGGTAGACGCACCCAACTCCGACGCGGGGGCCGATGCCGAAGACATCCTCTCGCTCGACGCAACCGACGGCACCCGAACCCAGGGTACGCTCGGCATCACCAGCTTCTCCTACTGCAACACCGCGCTCGACTGCCCCAACGGCATGGGCACCTGTGTGACCCAGCTCCCGCTCAACCGCATCGCCGCGGGTGGCACGGCCATCACCGTCAACATCAAGACGATCCCCGGCTTCTCCGCCATCCCTGCCAACAAGGCCGGCGTCTGCTCCCGTAGCTGCACCGACCACCCCGAGGTCTGCACCGGCCTCCGTGTGGGTGCCGACACCACGCCTTGGTCCTGCCAGCTCGCCTACGCAGGTGCCTCTCCCTATCCCGCGAGCGGACTCCCCTTCAGCCCAAACACCGCCGAGCTCGCCGCCGGCCCCGCCTATGGCTCCCTCTGCCGCCCCCCCTTCGAGCGGGCCGCCGCCTACACCCCCGACTTCTGCGACAGCTGCTCCGCCACCGACAAGTGTGAGAACAGCTCGGCCTGCATCGACGACGCCTTCTACTCCGGTCAGGCTGCCGACCAGCGCGCGGGACACTGCCTCGTGGCCTGCAACACCGCCTCGGCCAACGCCTGCC
>CAIWGR010000142.1 GCA_903912275.1 uncultured delta proteobacterium | reverse complement strand
CGCAAACAGGCGCTCCGAGGCGTCTGGGTCGCCTCGCAGAGCAGGCGTGCTGCGGCCCTGGCCCAGGCCCGTCGCGACCTCTGCGAAGCGGTCGAGGCTGCGCTCCGCGAGGCATGACGGAGGCCCGCTTCGACGCTGGAGATCAGTGCGAATCAAAACGTCGTTACAAACGATACGGTCGGCCGCTCAGGCTGCGATCCGGTACGACGATTGTAAACCTCTGACGCTCAGCACAGCCGACCCCAAACGGCCGTCATAACTTGCATTCTTGGCCCTCGCTGTCAGAGTCGCGCCTCTCCGCTGCGCCACCCTGCCATGCCGAAGTCACCCACCTCATCGAACGCACTCCTGCAGGTCTACGAAGATGAACTCATCGTCGGCGACCTGCAGCGACGCGTGCTCAACTTCGCCACCACCACCGTTGCAGTGCTGAGCGGGATTCTCTCGCTCCTCTTCCTCTATCACGCGCTGGGCTACCTTGAGTTCCCCGCCTTCGAGATTGTCGGCACCGGCACCCAGGTGAATGCTGCTATCGGGCTGGCCCTCTTCTCGCTCACCTCCGTCGCGGTCCGGGTGCTCAACTCCAAGAGCGCCTCGCTCCACCTCTCGCGGCTCATGACGGTGCTGCTCGCCCTCGTCGTCGTGAACTTCGTCCCGGTGGCGGGGGTTCAATATGTCATGCCCCAGGCCATCTGGCTCCCCGTCCTCTTTGGGGCCGCCACGGTCAGCGGTACCTGGGCCGCCATCACAGCAGTGGGCACCCTCCTCGCCCTCGCGATTCGGTATTCAGACGCGCCGGTCTTTCAGAGCCCGGCCTCCGTCTTCGTCACCATCGCCATCTTCGTGCTCATCCTCTCCCTGCGATGGCTCTACGATGCGGGGCTGCGCGCCGTCGCCCGCTCCCACCAGCGGGTGCTGACCACGCTGCGTGTCGACACCCTCACCGGCCTCCCGAACCGAACCCGTCTCATGGAGCTACTGAGCGAGCAGCAGAGCGGAGGCGACGGCTTCAGCGGCATCGCGGTTGCCCGCTTTGACATCGACGGCTTCGGCGCCATCTGCGACAGCATCGGCGCCACTGCCGGCGACGAGCTGCTTGTCCAGGTGGCACAGCAGCTCCGCACCGCCTTCTCCACCTCGCTCCGCACGGCACGCGTCGGCGCCGACGACTTCGCCGTTATCCTGCCTGCCCCGAAGGGACCGCAGGAGGCCGAGCTGCGCGCCGACGAGATTCTGCGCAAGCTGGGCGAGGCGCGCACCCTCGGCGACCTCACCCTCCGACTCACCTTCAAGGCTGGCGTGGCCGTCGGCGGCGCCTCCGCTGGAGAGACCCCCGAGGGCATCCTCCACCGCGCAGACCTCGCCCTGACCGAGGCCAAGCGTACGGGGCAGCGCTGCATCATGAGCCTGCCGGCCACCCTCGCGGCCCCGCCCTCGCGGCGCAGGTTCGACATCGCCCAGCAGCTCTTCGGCGCAACCACCCGCGGCGAACTCCACCTCGTCTACCAGCCCATCATCGAGCTCGAGACTGGCCGTGTCGCCAAGGCGGAGGCCCTGCTGCGCTGGGACCACCCTCAACTTGGCAGTGTCAGTCCCGGCGAGTTCATCGCCATCGCAGAAGAGGTTGGCGCCATCCACGAGATTGGCGACTGGGTCGCCGCCGAGGCAGCCAAGCAGGCCGTCCACCTCCGCGCCGCCGGCCACCCCGACTTCCAGATGAGCATCAACCGTTCGCCCGTGCAGTTCCGCGCCGATGGCGACGAGGAGCCCGTCTGTCTCCGGACCTTCCGCGCGCTCGGGCTGCCCCCTGGCTCCATCGTCCTCGAGATTACCGAGGGCGTGCTCCTCGACGGCCGCGACGCCAACCGTGACCGTCTCGCCCGCCTCCGTGGCGCCGGGATCGGTCTCTCGCTCGACGACTTCGGCACGGGCTACGCCTCGCTCGCCCAGCTCCACGCCTTCGAGATCGACATCGTCAAAATCGACCGCCGCTTCGTCTCCGGACTCGCCGAAGGCAACCGTGAGCAGGCCCTCTGCGCCGGCATCATCAGCCTCGCCCACTCGCTCGGCATGAAGGTGACCGCCGAGGGTGTCGAGACCATCGAGCAGCGCGACCTCCTCGTGGGCCTGGGATGCGACTATGCGCAGGGCTGGCTCTTCGGCCGCCCCGTCGATGCAGCCGCCTTCGAGGCCCGCCTGAACGGCCTCGTCTAGCCGGCTCGGCGGGTAGACGCCGGCGCAAACAAAGAGGACCGACCATCTCACGCGTTAGGCAACGAGGGTGGCGTTCCGCCAGGCGCTCCATGGCGGCATTCGCATGATGCCAAAATCCGCGAACACCCGAACCTCAAATCGGCATTCGACTGCGATGCTTGTGCTCTGGTCTGTTTCGAATACCCATCGCCCTCGCGGTGTCCGAGGTGTTTTTGCCTCAGCTCACCCCGTTGTTTGACAAGGAGACGAGACCATGAGGCCCTTTCAGCTGTCTGCTGTGCTCGTCTCCACCGGGATATTGCTCTCGGGCTGCTATGTTTTCAGGGGAACCGTCGACCGGTCTCAGCTCGCGCGGATTCCCAGCGAAGACGAGGTCTGTCATGTGAGTGAGGTCCCGCAAATTGGCGACTCGCTGCTTTCGGCGTTCTTCTTCACTATCACATTGGCGGCCCTCAGCGCAGGGCAGAGCATGGAAGGGATGACTCTCGGTCCGGCCATCTCGTTGGGTTCGCTGTCGCTTGGCGGCCTGTTCGCTGCGGATGCGGTGTCGGGGAGCAATGCGGAGCGAGACTGTTCCGATGCGAAGGAGGAGTGGCGCAACATGAAGGCGGGTCATGCACCGCAGCCTCCGGCATCGGTTGCTCCGCAGCCTCCCGCATGGGGAACGCCGCAGCCTCCATGGGGAGCGCCGCAGCCTTCGGAACCGATTCCTTCGCAGCCTCCGGAAAAGTAGGCTCAATGGGTGAGCAGGGCGATTTCGATGAAGCAGGCGGTTGACCAGGAAGGGGAGTGCGAACGGCTCCTGAGAATCCCGCATCAACTGCGCGACTCGGCCCCGAAGTTGCCCGCCGGCACGATTCGGCTTGCCCACGAGACTTGCGCCCCAAGGCGGCATTTTCATCCTCCAAAAATCGCAAACCCGGAGCGTCTATCTCGCTTCGGCTGCGATGCTTGTGCTCTCGTCGGTTTCGAATAGCCATCGTGCTCGCGGTGAGCCGAGGCGATTTTTCCTCAGCCCACCCCGTTGTTTGACAAGGAGACGAGACCATGAGGCCCTTTCAGCTGTCTGCTGTGCTCGTTTCCGCCGGGAT
>CAIWGR010000141.1 GCA_903912275.1 uncultured delta proteobacterium | reverse complement strand
GTCGTCCACGACCGACAGGTCGCTGATGGTGCGGAACTGGGCAGGCACCTGCGCGGCGCGGTCGGCGTAGACCGTGGCAGCCTCTTGGGTGTTCCGCGGACTCGACTGGTCCGACTCAAGCGGAGAGGCGAAGGCATCCCAGTACTCGGCGGCCGGTGCAACCGCAGCCACGGGCGCGGCCTCGGGGGTCGCCACCGCCGGCGCGGCGCCAGAAAGCTGCGGGTCGCGGCTGCGGGCTTTGCGGAGCGCGGACAGCTTTAGCTCGGCGCCCGCAGAGACCAGGTCCGACTCGATCAACGAGAGCAGATTGGCGGCGTTGTCCTGCACGGCCAGCACCGAGATGACATCGGTCTCCAGCCCCGGGTTGGGGACCTCATGCACATAGAGCGAAACGAACCACTCCATTGCATCGGCGTTGTTGCGGTCCCGCTTGAGACCCTCGGCGAGGACGATGGCGGCGTTCACAATCTCGCCCTTGCCGTGAAGAAGGCGGGCGCGTTCGAGGTAGGTCATGGGGTCACTCTTCTACGAGGTGGATGGTCGCCTTGCCGGCGGCCTCCACCCACTGGGTCACATGTTCGATGGCAGGATTGACGCCTGCGATGGCGCGGGCCTCGTTGGCGGCCGCCAGCGGTCCAAGCAGGGAGGCAGGGTCGCGCTTGGCGAGGTCTGCGACAGAGGTCACGCCAGCGGCGGTGAGGAGCTGGCTCGCCTTGGGGCCAACGCCCTCGAGCTGCAGCAGCTCCAGCTGGCGCGCGAGCGCGAGCGTCTCGCCGGCGTTCAGCTCGAGCATGGGAAGCATGGCGCTCCGCTGCGCCGGCGTCACAAGCGCCTCGAGGAGGTCGCGCGTGTTGGTGACGCCAGACTCGGCCAGCCGCGTCTGCGCAACCTCCGACACCAGCGCCACGTCGGACAGAAGGTAGTCAGAGGCCGCCGCCGGAGCAGCCATCGCAGGAAGGAGCAGGAGTGCGAGCAGCAGGCTCCGCATCGGTGTCACTTGGAGAGCGGTACGAACGACGGGATGAAGTAGCTGATACCGACCATGCCGACGACATGGTTGGAGAAGGCCTCGTCGGGGCTCTGCTTCTCGGACTGCACGTCGGCGGCCGTGTAGAGGTAGTCGGTCGCGCGGATGTGGAAGGCCACCTGATCGGTGTAGAAAAAGCGGAGCGAGATGCCTACGGTGGGGCCGAACTTGAAGCCTGCGAGCGCATCGCTGTCGGAGGTGCGCAGCGCGCCGCCCAGGCCGAGGTGGGTCGAGATATCGTAGCGCACAACGCGACGGTCAACCCAGTTCAGCTTGCCAACCCAGGGCACATACTGCACCTCGACGGCGGTCGAGAGCGCGGCGTGACCGAAGGTCGCGTCCACGGTCGGGTCGGCATTGAAGTTCTCCGTCACGCTGGTGTCGAAGAAGGCCGGCGCGATGTCGAGCTGCAGGCCGGCACCGAGCGTCTCGTTGATGTAGTAGCGGGCACCGAGACCGACGAGCGCTCCGCGCTCGTAGACCTCGCCTGCCGTGGTGCCGAGGTCGCCGATGAGCTCCAGCCGCTCGTTGCGGAGCAGCCGCTGGTGACGGATGGCGGCGCCTTCGTCCATGAGCGCCGACTGCGCAAAGGCCGTCGCGCCCACCAACATGGTGGCCGAAAAGAAGAGGATTTTGGTGAGGATGGAGCGCATGGGTTACTCCGCTCCCGGCGTGGGCTGAGGGGTGAGAAAGATGCCGACGCCGAGGCCGAGCGACAGCGTCTGCACGAAGGCGGGCTCGCCGGAAGCGATGTCGCGGTACTGCAGCCGGTCACGCAGGTTGAGGTCGAAACCAAGGTAGCGGTTCACGAAGATGCGTGCGCCCGTGCCAAGGTCAACGGCCGGTGTCGTCTCGCCGTAGGCACGCACCGCGCCCAAGCCGGCGGCGGTGTAGACATCGTAGTAACCGATGTAATGATCGAAGAGCGACACCTTCCCGTAGGAGGGCGCGTAGGAGTAGCCCGCGGCGGCATACCAATCGAGCGGCGCGACGTCGGAGACCACCTTGAGTGCGTCGGCCGAGCTGTCGTAGGCCTTGGTCGTGCCACCGAGGCCGGGACCCAGGTCGAACTGCTCCCAGCGCAGCGAAAAGGCGTGACGCTCGCTTGAGAAGTAGGTGAGCGCGGCGCCCAGCTCGAACTGCATCAGCAGCGGGTCGCTAACCGTGCTGCCCGTCTCCGGCGCGAGCCAGAACCGCCCCT
>CAIWGR010000140.1 GCA_903912275.1 uncultured delta proteobacterium | reverse complement strand
GGTCAGGTCGCGATTGAGGTGACCTTCGAGGTGAAGGCGGACGGCATGCTGCATGTGCGGGCGCGCGACAAGCAGACGGGGCGCCACACGCAGACCATCCTTCGCGTTGCCGGCGTCATGAGCGATGAGTCGCGGGATGCCGCGCGCAGCCGCGATCTCCCCGCATCGGCAGACCGCTAATCCGATGCAGGAGAGCGAACCGCCGAACCCACTGCTGCTGTTCGCCTGCGTGCGCCCAGAACTTCAGAACGCGATCGGTCAAGAGCTCCGCGCCTCCAACCTCCGGGTGGTGGTAACCTCGAATCCGCGGGAGATCAGGGAGGTTGCAGCCGAGCAGGTGGTTGCAGCTGTCGTTCTGGACAGTCGCCTTGAAGGACCGCCGGCCGATGAACTGGCTGCGGCCTTTGCATCCGGGTTGCCCGAAGAGACAGCGTTTGTGCTGCTCGTGGAGGAGCTGGCGGAGATCGCCCGCCCGCCCTTCGACGCGGTGGTGCGGATCCCCTGCGGTCACGGT
The DNA here is from genome assembly GCA_903912275.1 of uncultured delta proteobacterium. Classification (GTDB taxonomy): domain Bacteria; phylum Myxococcota_A; class Bradymonadia; order REDH01; family REDH01; genus CAIWGR01. Next base: position 2,944 of record CAIWGR010000140.1, on the reverse strand, counting down.
GTTCTCCGCGATGTGGTGATGCGGACGCTCGGGCTTCGCTGGGCCGAGTTTGGCGTTCCCGAACGATCCATGAGCATGGAATTGGAAGAGCGGGCGGAGCGGATGGCCGAGCAGACCCACTACGAGGTGCTTGGACTGGCGGACGATGTGCCGGGCGACCTGGTGGTCGCGGCCTTCGACCGGCTCAGCATGCGGCTTCATCCGGAGCGGCTGGCCGCCAGCGGGGTCTCTTCGGATCTGGCAAACGAGGTCTACGCTCGCATCTGCGAGGCCTATCGGACACTGCGGTCGCCGGGGACGCGCGAGGCCTACGACCTTCAGCTGCGTCGTTCGTCCGGCCAGGACATCCTTGCCATCACGCGGCCAACCACGACGGGCCTGCCGCTCGAGGAGCTCTCGACGCATCCGATCGCACGGCGCCACCTTCGCATTGCGCAGCAGGCATTGGCTGTGCGAGACTTCGCGATGGCGATCGCGCAGATTCGTTTTGCGGCGAGCAAAGACACCAACAACGCATTGATTCCGGCACAGCTCGCGCAGCTCGAGGAACGACTGAAGGGAGCGACGGAACATGGCTGAAGTGGCAAAGCCGCATTGGACGAAGAGCGACCTCGTCCCGCGTCTCATTGGTGCGGGCGTAGCGATCCCACTGATTCTAGCGCTGCTCTTCTATGCCCCGAACTGGGCAGTGGGGCTGGCGCTCGCGGTGGCCGCGGGTATCGGCGCCTGGGAGTATCTGACCATGACGGGCGTTCGGGCCACACCAACCCTGTTTGCGGTCGGCGTGCTTGCGCCGGTGGCAACACTGCTGGCGGCCTACTGGTTCCCAGGTACGCTAGCGGCCTATGGGGTGGGCTCGCTGAGCGTGATCGCGATGATGATGGCCTGCCTGCAGATGGGCGACAATCCGCCGCTGGCTGGGCGCTCCATCGCGCTCTCGCTCTCATCGTTCGCCTACGTGACGCTGCTCTTTGGCGGCCTGGTGCTGCTGTCGCGTGGGCCGGTGCCGAGCCAATTCTGGGCGGGGCAGGCGGGCTGGGTGCTGTTCGCGATGTTCATCATCTTTACGGGTGACACGGGGGCCTACTTCACGGGCCGGCTGATCGGCCGCCACAAGTTGGCCCCCAACGTCTCACCTGGAAAGACCATCGAAGGGGCCATCGGCGGGCTCGTCTGCTCCATCGGCGGAGGTTTCGCTGCGGTGGCGATGCTCTCCCCGACCCATCTGCCTGCCATAACGCCGATGCAGATCTGCCTCTTCGCCGTCCCCTCCGCCCTGCTCGGTCAGGTGGGCGACCTCTGCGAATCGCTCATCAAGCGGAGCACGGGTGCCAAAGACTCGGGGAGCATCATCTACGGGCACGGCGGAATGCTGGACCGGCTCGACGCGCTCATGTTTGCAGCGCCCTACATCGTTGTCCTTCGCGCATACTTGGATCTCGGTACCTAACCGACCCGTTGGGAGAATTGCCTTGTTGTCTGTGCTTCTGCCCTTTGCGGTAATGATTGGAACGCTCGTCTTCTTTCACGAGCTTGGCCATTTTGTGGCGGCGCGCGCCTTCGGCGTGAAGTGCCTGCGGTTTGCTGTGGGGATGGGGCCTGTCGTTCTCTCGAAGGTCATCTGGGACACCGAGTTTTCCATCCGCGCCCTGCCCCTTGGCGGCTACGTGCTGATGGCCGGCGCCAACCCGGAAGAGGACCTCGAGGAGCATGAGCGGGGCGTGTCGCTGGCCGACAAGCCGGTCTGGCAGCGCATCATCATCTTTCTGGCCGGTCCGCTGGTGAACATCCTGCTCCCCATCCCCATCATGGCGGCGCTGCTCGGCGCCGCGACGCAGGGGCCGGCGCCGGTGGTTGGCTGGGTCGCCGGTGGCTCTCCCGCAGACGTGGCAGGCATCGTGCCGGGCGACGAGATCACGGCGGTCAATGGCGAACCGGTCCGCTTCTTCGACGAGGTGCGGGATGCTGTCATGGAGGCGGGCGGCAAGGAGCTCAAGGTAGCGCTGATCCGCGACGGCAAGCCGCTCGAGGTGCTGGTGCACCCCAAGGCCTTCACCCATGCCGACCCGCTCTCGAAGAAGCGCAAGGTGTCGGGCGCCCGCATCGGGCTCATGAGCAACCGCTTTGCCTCCTACATCGAGGTGGCGCCAGGCAGCGGAGCTGCGGCAGCGGGTCTCGCCACCTTTGATGAGGTGGTGAGCGTCAATGGCAAGCGTACCAGCAACTATCTGGCGCTGCGCGAGGCGATGCGGGCCGAGCAGGGGCCTTGCAAGCTGGTCTTCGTGCATCCCGAGCCGACAACGGAGAAGGCCTTCTCGCTCTTCGTCGGCACCAAGCGCGAGGCGGTGCTGCCACGTTGCGCGGCGGCCGTCGACACCGAGGTGACGAGTGCGGAATCGGTACTCTGGGAGGTCACGCCGGGCAGCCCAATGGCGAAGGCCGGGCTGCAGCGGGGCGACCGTATCGTCTCCTTTGAGGGTCGGCCGGTTCGCGAGTTCCGATCGGTCAAGACGGCGATGCAAGAGAAGCCCGACCAAGCCTACGGCATCTCCTACGCCCGTGCAGGCGTCGTGACCGATACCACCGTGACGCCCACCTCCGCCTGGACTGCGGGAGAGCTCAACGTGAAGACGCTCGAAGTGGCCATCGGCGGCTCTACCCGTGAAGGGGTCGATGCGGGCCCGATGCGGGACTACACGACGGCAGAGCGGCTCAAAGCCGCCACCGTAGGTGCCGTCACGGAGGTCTTCTCCATGACCCGCTCGATGGCGGTCGGCGTCTTCGACCTCTTCACCTTCCAGGCCGACCCGTCGAGCCTCGGCGGCCCGATGATGATGGCCGACTTTGCGTCGCGCAGCGCCCGCGAGGGGCTCGCCGCCTTCCTGTTCATGATGGCCAACATCAGCATCAGCCTGGCCATGGTGAACCTGGTGCCGATTCCCGG
>CAIWGR010000139.1 GCA_903912275.1 uncultured delta proteobacterium | reverse complement strand
GTCATCTCGGTTCGAGCGCCGAGCCGCTCGCCCAGCACCTCGTTGCTTGCCCGGATGGCCCCATCAAACAACCGTACCCATACGCCCACGCCGTGGCTTCCTTCGCCCATGCGGTTGGCCTCTTTGCTCGAGGGAATCGGCTCCACATAGACCTTCGAAAGGAGGTCTGCAGGGAAGCCGCCGGCGGAGTCCCAGACCACGAGTTGCATCGTTACGCCGCCTGCTGATGGGACGACCTCGAGGCTGATGCGACAGAAGAGCTGTTCGCGGGGTATCGTTGCGCCACTTCGACGGGCCTCGCGCTGCGCAACGCTGAGCTGACGAATGGAGTTATCCAGCACCGTGCGCACAATCATGCGAAGCCACGGCAGGGGCGGGCCGATACGGAGCGCATTCGAGGCGCCGGAGGTATCGCCACCGAGCGCCAACGTGACTGCGAAGCCCGACTTTGAGCGGATCTCCGTCTCTGCCGTCAGGAAGGCGACGACCTCCTCTACCGTCGCGGGCTCGATGCCAGCTACCTGGTGAATCACGTCATCCACAACCCGAACAAAGGTCCGACCGGCCTCCTCCCAGGCGCGCTGAAGTTCGCCGTCGACGGAGACGCTCTCCGCATCTGTTGCCTGCCCTCCTGCCAGGGCTGCGCGCGGGCGTAGATAGGCGTTGGCGAGCTCGTGGCGCGCGTGACGCAACACGCCTCGCGGGTCGAGCGCTTCGATTTGTGCGGTGTTGCGAGCAACATGGGCAGCGTCTGCTGCGAAGTTGCTCAGCCCTCGCAGCACGGCCCGCATCTGGCGGGCCTCGCGCCGCGCAACCGCAACCTCCATCTCGCGCGCCTGCGCCACCCGCCGTGCGGCACGGAACCAGAGCTCAAGGATCGCGAAGACGAGCATCCAGATGACGATCAAGGGCACCCAGAACATCACCGACCGCAGGATCTTTCGGGACGCGTCATACTTCTTCCAGCCGTCGCGGTGCAGGTCGGCAACCGACAGGGTGAAGGCCCGTACGAAAGCATCTCGGTAGGCTGGTCGATTGTCGCTCGATGCGTAGAAATCGACGGCTTCGAGCGCACCCTTGCCAACCTTGGCGCGTGTCTCAATGAGCTCGCGCGTCGTATCGTATCTTCCGTTCTTCACCGAAAAGTCGGGGCAGGCGATGGGCGGGTGGAAGGTCAGCGCGAAGATGCCTGGATGGGAGGTCCAGATGTTCTTCAGCGCGTCGCAGTTCACCGGACGGCCTGCGGCCAAGTCCTGCTCCACCATCTTCGCGACCGTCATGCGGGTCGACCGCTGCTGGTTCTCGATGATGAGTCTCATGGAGTCGTAGTGCGTCCACCAGTTGAGCGGGTAGAGGAGCAGCGCGGCGACGAGGAAGGCCACGACCCAGGCGATGGCGAGACGCAGGCGCTTTCCCGTCCGCGAGATTCGGGCGCTGACCCAGTCCACTGGGCCAGCGAAGAAGTTTCGCTCCGTCGCGCTGCTCATCGCATCCTCGCCCGAAGGACATCGACGTAGGCACTGCTGGTGTGCTCATGTTGGTCGGTGACGCCGAGAATGCGGAACTTGCCCGACGGCTCGCCAAGGACGAAGACGCGAGAGGCGCCAGAGCAACGGATCTCGCTCACGCCCTGAACACCGTGATAGACGCGCGGCCTGTTGCCGGGTGTGAGCTGATTGGCATCGATGCGGCGGAGCGTGCAGAAGAGCTCCTGAGAGGCGTTGCTGTCGAGCGCCTCTGCAAGCGCGAGCGGATGAAACGCGAGGTTCGGGTAGACAAGCGAGAGCAACCCCCGCTCCTCCTTGCTGACGGGCGTTGCTCGTCCGGCCTTCTGCTCCGACCACTGCTGACGCGCCAAACGTAGCGCGTCGCGATGCGCCTTTCGTTCAGCCACCACATCGGTGCTGAGCTGCAGAAACACCTTTCGGATGAGCTGATCGCGCGACACCGGCTTCTGGAGATAGTCCATCGGCGCATATCGAGACGCGATTTCGACCTGCTCATCGTCCACGGTTCCAGAGACCAACCAGACAAAGAGATCGGGGCGCAGCTCCCGAAGGTCGGGCAGGATGTCGATGCCCGTCTCACCACCGCCCGTCTGCTCGAACCGGACGTCCAGCAACAGCAGGTCGATCGCATTCGGAGCGTCTTCGAGGAAGTAATCGAGCACCGCAGACGCCCGATCAAATGTGATTGTGGCGATCGTCATGCCGGGGAATCGCCGCTGGAACTCAACCTCCACAGAGGCGCGAATCATCTCCCGAATCTCGGGCTCGTCGTCTGCAATACCAATCACAAAGTCTGGATGCTGCACGCTCATGATTCTCCCCCCTCTGTCGTGTCGCTCGCCGGCGACGCTGCAGAAGGCGGATACCACCGCGCAGGGCGACTGCCAACGGACTCGAGCCGCCGACCTACCGCGGCGCGCTCCGCGTGGTGACTGCGCGCATGCCCTCCCCTACCCCCGCCGCGAAACCAGCTCGAAGGTCAGCGGAGCAATCGGCTGCGACTGCCACCAGGAGGCGAACGCGGTTGGTGGTTCGAAAGGGACCGTCACCGCGACCGCCGGCACCAGCAGCGGCAGCGGGTCGC
>CAIWGR010000138.1 GCA_903912275.1 uncultured delta proteobacterium | reverse complement strand
TTTCCCCCTAACCACAAAGGCTCGCTTACACATGAACACCGGAACACCGCTCGATCTCCCCCGAGGCGTCCGACGCCTCCTGCTCACCGCCGCAGCCATTGGCGTGCTGCTCGTCGTTGCGGGCAGTCTGGTCGGCCACGGGAGAGGCAGTATCGGCGTCGACAAGCTCATCCACTTCTCCGCCTACACCGGCCTGGGTACCGTGTTGGTGCTCGGGTTGCCCCTGCGGTTCGCAATGCCGGCCCTCGGGGCTCTCGCGTTCACCAGCTACGGCGTTGAATTTGTGCAACCGCTCAATGGCAGAAGTCGTGACATCTTCGACGCTTGGGCGAATTCGGCGGGAGTCGGGGTCGGAGCAGGCGTCGGACTCGTCGCGCGCTGGCTCGGCAGCTATCTGTGGACCGAGCTCCAGCAGCTACGCATGCGCAGGACCTTGCGAACCTGGGCGCCCGGGCAAAGTGTATTCGTGCGTGGTCAAGAACTCCAACGCTTCTGGGTGATCCGGGAGGGGAGCGTGGAAGTTCAGGGACCGCAAGGCGCGGAGCTTCGAGGTCCGGGCGACATTCTCGCGCTGGACTCCGAGCTGCTCAACGTGCCGTCACTCGAGACGGCGGTGGCGCGTGAGCGTACCGTGGCGTGGGAGATCAATGTGGAGACCTTGATCGACGAAGGCGGTGGGCCGGACCAGCCGCTCGCGGCGGTCCTCCGCGCGCTCGTCAAGCAGGGCCGGGAGTTTGAAGCCGTTCGACGTACGCTGCCAAACGCGACGGCGACCGCGCCTGCGACCGGCCTTTCAACCCTGGAGGCGGAATGACGCGATATCGCCGACTAATAACCAACCTATCCCCAACACAATACACAAAGGGTACTCATGTCCGCACCGCAATATGAAATTATTGGAGTCATCGTGCGACCAGTGGCCGCCGCCACGAGCACTGGGTGCGGCGGCGGAATTACCGCCTTGGTGATCGCACTCTTTGGTTGGGTCTGCGCTGGAATCGTTGGCTTGAAGGTCGGCGTACTGATTCCGGGCATCGACATCGAACAGTACGAACCGGAGTCCGCATGGATTCCTCCTTGGCTGGACCTCTGGCCTGACCCACGCACCGGGCTATTCATATCTTCGGACGAACGGAATTGCTACGCAAAGGGCTACGACTTCAGTGCGTGCCCAGCCAATCTACGAGAGGCCGCCCTACAGGCGAGAGAGGATTCGGAGGCCGCTCCCGTGCCGCCCACACACGCGGAGACAGGCACGGGGTTGAAAAAGGTAAAAATCACACACAACTGTAACCTTCGGCCAGCGGCAAGCGGAGATGGGCAGCCCATAAGCCTGCTTGGAGCAGGGGAAGAATGCGACATGACCCAGCGCTCCGGGGCGTGGACAAAGGTAAACTGCCCAAGTGGTGACGGTTGGGTGGGCAAAGCCTGTCTGAATTGAAGCATGTGCGCCCGCGGCGGGCGGAGAAACAGAGAGCATGAGGTGCCTCCCCTTCCCTCCCCTCACAGCGCCCCTCGCCCCATCCTCACACCTCGCCCAACGCCTCCGCGATCGGATCCTTCTGCTCCCCGACCAGAAAGCGCCGGAACCGGTCGTGAAACAAGCCGTAGCGGTCGCCGTCGTAGACCAGCAGCTTGCCGAGGCTCTGCCGTACGAGCGCGATGTCTTGCGCCGTCACGGTCTGACCATGCGCAGGGTCCTGAGAGATAAACTCCGCGATAAGCTCGTCATCCCCGTACTCTCGCAAGATGCCAAGCAGCAGCAGCACGCGCTGGGCAAGGAAGTTGGGTGCAGTGGGAAGCGCGAGCCATTGCCCCTCGAAGGCGTCTTCAAGCGAGGCGGGGATGGTCTCGGCGCGGGATAGATCCACGCGGCCATCGCGGACGCCCTCGGACACAAAGCGGAGGAAGAACGGATCGGCCGCCGCGGTGTCGGTGGTCGCTGCGGTCCACACGGCATCGAGCGTCGCGATGACCGTTGGCCCAAGCCCCGCTGCGCCGGCGATGCGGTCAAGCAAGACGGCGACGTGCTCGCGGGCGAGCCCAGCGAGAGGATCGGCGGTGCGGAGACGCACGCGGAGGTCGGCGGAGATGCGGGAGAGCTGACGGTCCACGCGGCCGGCGCGGTTCTGGGCGTCTACGCGCCAGCTGATCAGCACGGTCACGCCGTTCGGGAGCGACTCCGAGAGGCAGCCGGCCAGCGCGTCCTCGTCGGAGCCGGTGCTTTCGTCTAAAGCGTCGAGCACGACGACGACGGTGCCGCACAGCGCCGCGACCTTCGCGAGCAGCGAAGGCAACATCTGATCCTTCAGCTCTTGGAGGTCGTTCACCAGCCAAGCGTCGCGATCCAAGCCCGCCTGATCACAGAGCTGCGCCATCACTGAGCGCAGCGCGACCAGCGCATACTCGCGACCATCGGTCTGAGCGCAGAAGTGAAACGCCCACGCGCCGGGCAGCGGCGCCGCGGCGGGTGCCCCTGCGACGTGGCGCGGCGCTGACGGGCTGGTGCGGTTCTTACCCGAGAGGGATCCGTGCGCGGAAATCGCAGGGAGCTGCCGTGCATACAGCATCGCGAGGATCGCGGACTTGCCCATCCCGGCGAGCGCCCGAAGCTCGACGTAGCGCCCCTCGGCTTCGGCAGACACCAGCGCGCCTTCGATCTCGTCGAGCACCTCGCCGCGACCTACGAAAAACTGGGCGTGGTAGGCGGCCAGATCGTCGTAGAGCAGCACCGGATCTTTGGGCGACGGCGTGACCGGGATGCGCTCCCAGAACGCTTTGAAGGCTTCGTAGGTGCCAAGCTCCTTGCCATCTGCGTGGGCCCCGGCCCGAAAACCAACATACTGAAGCCGCGCCAACGCTGCCGCGTTGACAAAGTAGAGCTCATCGATATCTACGCCCACGGTCGCGCCGGGACGGAAGCGCAGCAACGGCGCCAAGGGCAGCGGCTCCAATCGCGGTGCGTCGGACGACGCGGCCGGGTCAGGCTCGAAGACCAGCGTCGGAACTTCATCGGCGAGGCCCATCGGCGCAGGCGCGAAAGGCTGAGGGACGTGCCCCATGAGCCGCCATGCGCGGTCGCCTGAGCGCACCTCCAGGGTGGTGCGGTGGAGCGCGCGCTCAGCCCCGCGCGCAACGGCCTCGACGTACAGCAGCGCAAGATCCAGATCTTCGCGGGGCGGCGGCGCGCCGGGGCAGATGCAGCAGCAGCAGCTCGGCGGAGGAGGCGCCCCGCCTCCGCCCCCGGCGACCCGCTGCTGGACGATTTGGTGGAGGAGCTGCTGGGGCCTGACGATGCCAGCGCGCGTACGCTGTCGGATATCGGCCGGGCGGAGCTGGCG
>CAIWGR010000137.1 GCA_903912275.1 uncultured delta proteobacterium | reverse complement strand
TGTCCGACCGCATGCTCCACGAGGTAGTGAACGTATTCGTGGCTCACCGTGTCGCGCCAGCCGTAGCCCTGCGCGGTGCCGCGCGGCGAGGTCACCATCAGCTTGTTGTACTTGCAGAGCGCGATGGTGCTGGTGGTCTTGATGGCCTCCGCTGAGAGCGTCGAGACCTTCGCGAGCACCGAGGCGCGACCGAACAGCTCCACCCGAATCGGCTCGGTCGGCCAGTAGCCGAAGTCGTAGCCGAGCTCGTAGTAGGCCCCCTCGAGCGTCTCATCCAGGAAGGGGAGGAGCGGGGCATCCTTCACGGCATCGTGATAGACCTCGAAGTGACCGTCGCTCGTCCGATAGACCGTGAGCTTCGCGGTCGCCTCGACGGTGGAGGCGAGCAGGTCTCGGTCGGCCGTGAGCGCTGCAACCAGATAGGGGTCGGTCGCCACCGCCAGTGCGGCAGCGTAGGCCGCGAGCGACTGCGTGTAGCGCCCCGTGTGATGCAGCCAGATGGCGCGCAGCCGCAACACCTCCGCCGTAGCTGACCCGCCGGACTCGAGCTCCTGCAAGGCCTTGTCGGCCTGAGCGTACCGGCCACGGTCAATGAGCGCCTCCACGGCGCCCGGTGTTTCGGCAGCCGTCACGGCACGCAGCGGCACCGCCGCAAGCAGCGCGGCGAGCAAGAGGCCCCAGATGCTACTGCATGAGGCTTTCATAGTAACTCCGTATGGCGTCGCCGTAGTCATCGAGGCCGCCCTCGCGCATCGCGTCGAGCAGCCGCTTGCGGTAGGCCTCGCGCCCCGTCTCGCCATTCTTGGGCACCTCAACCTTCTCGGTGGAGGCCTGCCGGCCGCCTTCGCCCTGCTGCTTCTGCCGCTGCTTGCCCGTCATGGACTGCATCTGCTGACGGAGCGCCTTGAGCCCATCCTGCGCCCGCTGCTGACCCTCCCGCGCGCCGCCCGGTGCACCCTCGCCGAGCTCGCTCCGCGAGTCCTGCATGCCCTGTTCGGTGCTCGCCATCGGCTCGGCGAACGGGTCTTCGCTAAGCGAGAACTTCTGCTGCAGGCCACCGAGCTTCTCCTTGAGACCTTGGAGTGCCTGCTGCGTGCCGGCCTGCCGCTTCGCCAGCTCGCCCAGCTTCGCCTGCCCGCTCGAGCCCGTGCTGCTCTCTGCCTTCTCCATGAGTTCGCCCAGCTCCGACGCAACCCTGGCCATGCCAGCCGCCCCCTTCTCTGCGGCCTTCTCCGCTTCGCCGGCAGCCTTCTTCGCAGCACCCTTCTCGAACTGCTTGAGGGACGACAGGCTCTCCTTCGCCATCTCAAAGGCATACTCTGCCTCCGAAGCCGCTGCCGCCGCCTGGCGAATGTCTGCGTTGTCGAGCGCCGCCTGGACCTTCTGCAGGCTGGCCTCCATGCCCTCCATCTCCGCCTTCAGGCTGGAGCGGAGCGCGCTGTCGTCCACCGCATCAAGCGCCCGCTTTGCCTCGGCGACCTCCGCTTTGGCACGCGCGAGCTTGTCGGCGATTTCACCTGCCATCTTCTTCGCGGTCTCGGCCCGCATCTCCTCCATGAGCTTCGCTGTCTCTTCGGCAATCGCCTGCTGCTGCGACTCCACCCTATCCAGCTCCCTCGTCGCCTCGCCCATGGTCTTGTCGAGCTCCGACAGTTCATCCGAGCTGGCTCCCGCGAGCGGGTCACCCATCTCCTTCTCGAGCGAATCCATCTCTTTGCCCATGCGGTCGAGGGCCGCGAGCGCCTCGTCGATCTTCCCCTCGTTGAGCAGCTTCTCCATTTGCTCGAGCGCACCTGCCATCTCTTCGAGGTTCTCGGACGCCTTGTCCTGATCGAGCCCCTCCATGTTGAGGTGCTCCTGCGGCAGCTTCTCCATCTGATCACGGATTCGCTCCATCAGCTCTTTCATCCGCTTGGCGAGACGGCGAAGTTCCCGATCAATCTGCTCCCGCACCTTGGGGTCGCGCGTATCCCGATACTTCTCCATGAGCGACTTCAGCGTCTCCCGCGAATCGGCTAGCTCCTGGATGTTCCGCGCGAGGGCGTCGGCCTTCTGCGACGCGATGAGCGAGTCGAACAGCGTCGCCGCACGCTCGGTCGCATCAATCATCGACGCCTGACCGGTCGCCACGCCGGCAAAGGCCAGGTCGGCCACCGTACCCTCCGACGCAGCCAGGCTCACGCCATCGAGGAGCCCGTGCAGGGTGCGCTCGTCACCCCGAACGCGAGTCCGCGCGGCGGCCAGCAGCATGCGCTCGCGCTGCGGCGTCAGCTTGTCGTCCTTCATCAGCGTCAGCATCTCATCCCAACGGTTGAGAAGATCCGGCCAGGCGTCGTGCACCTTCGTCGCAGACTGCAACATCGGCGGCCGATCGGCCTGCGCGACATCCGCCGCAACCGCCCGCAGCCCCGCCTCCCCGGGCGTCGCGGCCTCTACCTTTGCGTAGGTCACCATCTTGAGCGAGAGTTGCCCCGCGAGCTGCGTCAGCAGGCCCTCAAAGATGGCCTCCTTCTCCGCAAGGATGGCCTCATTCTTGTCGGCATCCGAGCGCACCCGGAGCCGAACCTCCGGCGAAACCCCGCGCCCCGACTCACCCGTCGCACGCTGATCACTGGCCTCTGCCTGAAGCACCACCACATCGCCCGATGCGAGCGCGAGCGGCCCAAGGTCGAGCGTAAACTGCTCCGTGTAGTCGCCCGACTTCTCCGGACTCCGCAGCACCTCGCGCGTCGCCGGTCCCGTCTGCCCCTCGAGCTTCCAACTCCAGGCAACCTCCACGAGCCCGTAGTCGTCCGTCGCATGAACGCTCAGGTTGATCTTGTCGGTGGCCCCCACCTCCTGATCGCCCTCAGGCGTGAGGAAGGCGACCACGGGCGCCTGGTCCGCGATCACCGTGACCTGTCGGTCCACCGGGTCGAAGCGTCCATCCTGCGGAGCGCCAATCCCAATCCGATAGTTGCCCGAACTGAGCACCGCGAACGAGGCCGAAAAACGCTCCCCCGTCACCGTCGCGGCAACCTCCTGCCGGCCCGCCTCGTCCGTCACAGCGAGATACACTTCTGTGGCCGGAACAAGCAGACTGCCACCTACCGTCACGCGCGAACCAGCCACCGCATTGATGTCGCCGTTCGTCCCCTCGAGCGTCTGCCGGGGCAGCCCGGTGTGGGCCGGCGGCTCGATCACGAGGTCGAGCGTCGACACAAGCGGCTCTGCAAAGGCCGCAGGCAGCGGGCCCTCTGTCGCGCCATCCATCATCCGACGAAGCGCGGGCGCAAACCGTGTTGGCGACAGCGCGAACGAGAGCCCCACCAGCGCGATCGCCGCCGCCATCAACAGCGCAGGCGGCCGAAGCCGAACCGGCGGCGCAGCACGCTCCACCAGCGGTGCGACTGCCACCAATTCCTCCGCCACGCGAAGCTGCAGCGACGCCGCGAGCGCCTGACCCTCCGCCTCCGAAGGAGGACGAGCCGCGAAGTCGAGCAGGGTCCGGAGGTCGGTCCGCAGCTGCGGAAAGGCCCCCTCCAGCAGCCGCGCCAACGCATGGTCTTCGCCGAAGGCACGACGCCCTCGAAGCAGCGAGACAACGGCCGCGACAACACCGGCAAGTAGCACCAGCCACCAGCCCTCGCCCGCCGGACGCGCAGGCACGAGACCGAGCAGCCAACCAGCGAGCCAGAGGCCCACCACAGAGGCTGCCGCCACCCAGCCGGTGCTCTCGACCAGTCGCCGACGGACGACCACGGCGCGCAGTGCTGCGATGACCTCGCGGAGCGGCTGTTCAGGCTGATGTCCCACGCAATTCCCGATAAGTTCCTGTCGACCTGCAACGCTACGAACCACCGCTGCTTTCGTCAACGCGCAGAATCCCCAACCGCGCGCCGGTAGGCGCCGAATTCATTGCCTCTGCCCGCCCCGACCGCTACCCAACCTACCACCTTCCACCCCCCGCTCTACCCTCCATGGCGAACGGCCACACAGCCACCCAACACGGGCATGCTCACCACGGGCACGCTCACCACAGCCATGCGCACCACGGGCACGGCTCGCTCGACCAGGCCTTCCGTTGGTCCGTGCTGCTCAATGCAGCGCTGGTGGCCGTCCAGCTGAGCGTCGGCTGGAGCTCACACTCCACCGCACTCGTCGCAGATGCGCTCCACAACCTGGGCGATGTCTCAGGACTCCTGCTCTCATGGGCTGCCCTCTGGTTCTCGCGCCGACCCGCCTCGTCGCGCTTCCCCTTCGGCTTCGGTCGGGTCACCGTTCACGCCGCGATCCTCAACTGCGCGCTCGTCCTGGGCGCCATCGCCATCGTCCTCTACGAGGCCTCAAGCAGGCTCGCCGAGCCACCCACGCTCAACGCGCCGCCCGTCATGATCGCGGCTGCGCTCGGCATCGCGGTGAACT
>CAIWGR010000136.1 GCA_903912275.1 uncultured delta proteobacterium | reverse complement strand
TGAGGCCGCGCGCGCGGGCCATGTCGAGCGCCACATCTTCGATCATGTCTTCCTGGCCGCCGACCGTCTTGCGACGCCCCATCTCGACGAGGATGTCGCGGGCGGAGAGGCCGTAGCGTGTGGCAGCCCGCTTCGCGAAGAGCAGGAAGGAGGAGTAGACGCCGGCGTAGCCGAGGACGAGCGCGTCGCGGTCCACGCGGACCATCTGGTTCATCATCGGGACGATGAGATCCTCGGCCACATCCATGACCTTGTAGAGGTCGACGCCCGTCTCGATGCCCATGCGATTGGCGACCGCCACGAAGGCCTCGGTGGGGGTGTTGCCGGCGCCGGCGCCGAGGCCTGCGCAGGCAACGTCGATGCGCTCTGCACCGGCCTCGACCGCTGCCAACGAGTTGGCGATGCTCATGCCCATGTTGTGGTGGCCGTGGAAGCCGATGGCGGTGCCGGGATGAAGCCCTTCGCGGAGCGCGGCGATGCGAGCGGTCACATCATGCGGCAGGAGGTAGCCGGCCGAGTCGGTGATGTAGATGGTGGTGGCGCCGTAGCTCTCCATGAGCTTCGCCTGATGAAGCAGCCCCTCGGGCGTGTTCATGTGGGCCATCATCAGGAAGCCGACCGTGTCGATGCCGAGCTTGCTGGCCAGCTTGATGTGCTGCGCAGAGACGTCGGCCTCGGTGCAGTGGGTGGCGACGCGGATGCAGTGCACGCCGCAGTCGACCGCCATGCGGAGATGGTCGACGGTGCCGATGCCGGGCAGCAGCAGCGCCGAGACCTTCATCTGCTTCATCCGCGGGATGACTGCGCGTAGGTACTCCTCGTCGCTGTGGAGCCCGAAGCCGTAGTTGACGGAGGAGCCGCCGAGGCCGTCGCCGTGGGTGACCTCGATGAGCGGCATGCCGGCCTCGTCGCAGGCGGTGGCGATGGCGATCATCTGGTCGAGCGTGATCTGGTGACGCTGCGGGTGCATGCCGTCGCGCAGGCTCATTTCGTGGAGGGTAATCTTCTTTCCCTGGAGGTTCATGGTGTTCCTTTCGCCTTCGGAGGGGAGCTAGACGGAGTAGCGGCCGGCGCGGAGCTCGGCGGCGATGAGCTCGCCGGTGCGGAGCGCGGCGGCGGTCATGATGTCGAGGTTGCCCGCGTAGGTGGGCAGGTAGTCGCCGAGGCCTGCGACCTCGAGGAAGATGCTGACGCGGCGGCCATCGAAGACCGGACCGTTCTTGAGCTGGTAACCCGGCACATACTTCTGCACCTCGGCGATCATCGCGTGGACCGAGGCGCGGATGGCCTCCTGGTCGGGGTCTGTCTCGGTGAGGCAGTGGATGGTGTCGCGCATGATGATCGGCGGGTCGGCCGGGTTGATGATGATGATGGCCTTGCCCCGCTTCGCGCCGCCGACACGCTCCACGCCGGTGGCCGTGGTGCGGGTGAACTCATCGATGTTGGCGCGGGTGCCGGGACCGGCAGAGCGCGACGAGACGGTGGCGATGATCTCGCCGTAGTCCACGGGCTGCACGCGGCTGACGGCGTAGACCATGGGGATGGTGGCTTGGCCGCCGCAGGTGACCATGTTGAGGTTGCTGGCGCGGAGCGCGATCTGGGCGGCGAGGTTGACGGAGGGCACGCAGTAGGGGCCGATGGCAGCCGGCGTGAGGTCGATCATGACCGCGCCCTGCTCGATGACCTTGCGGGAGTTTTCGGCGTGGGCGTAGGCGCTGGTCGCATCGAAGGCGATGCGGATGTTGTCTTCCCGCATGTGGGCGATGAGGCCGTCTACCCCTTCGTGGGTGGTCTTGAGGCCGTGCGAGCGGGCACGGGCGAGGCCGTCGGAGTCGGGGTCGATGCCGACCATCCAGACGGGCTCGATTTCGGCGCTGCGAAGCGCCTTGTACATGAGATCGGTTCCGATATTTCCGGAGCCGATGATGGCGCAGCGAACTCGTTCCATCAGGTCACGCAGGGTCGAGGGGGAGAGAAATCAGGCGAGCTCGCGCAGGAACTGCAGGCTCACATCGTTGAAGAGGCGGGGGTGCTCGACCATGACCCAGTGGCCGCACTCGGTGATGGTCATCACCCGGGCGTTGCGGCAGTTCATGGCGATGGCCGTGGCGCCGGAGATGGGGCAGAACTGGTCGCCCGTGCCCCAGAAGGTGAGCGACGGAACGGCCAGGTTGGGCAGCTCGGGCGCGAGGTGGGGAACCGCCAGCGAGGTGAAGACCTTGCGGGGCTGCGTGAGCGCAACCTCGAGCCGCTCGTGGAGGGTCTGCTCCTGCAGCACGGAGGGGTCGTGGAGCTGCAGCGAGAAGATTTTGCGCATGCTCTCGAGCGAGAAGCCGGCCGGATCGAGGACGGACTTCATCATCGTTCGGATACCGCGCAGGCCCATGTAGACCTCGCGCTCTTCGAGGCCGCCGGGCGCCATGAGGATGAGGCCTGCGACGAGCTCGGGATGGTCGAGCGCGAGCCGGATGCACATGGCGCCGCCGAGCGAGTTTCCGACCAGGACGAAGCGCTCAAGGCCGATGGCCTGCGTAAAGCGGAGGAGCGCGTCGGTGAGGAAGGCGAGCGTGTAGTCGACATCCTCCGGCTTGCTGGAGTGGCCGAATCCGATGGTGTCGGGGACGATGGTGCGAAAGCCCGATTCGGCCCAGAGCGGGAAGTTGCCCTTGAAGTTGCTGTAGCCGCTCGCGCCGGGGCCGGAGCCGTGGACGAAGACGACGGGGAGCCCTGCGCCGGCCTCGTGGTAGTGGACGCGCAGGCCGTCTTCGAGCTCAACGAACTTGCCGACGGGGAGAGCGGGCGACGGGGATTGGCTCATGGGGCTACCTCGGGGCGGAGAGGGGCTCTCTTCTAACCGCCTCGCGCGGGCGAGGGAAGCGGAACGGTGGGCAAAGAGGCACAGTCGAAAGTCTTGCGACGCATGTCACACCACCCTAGTTTGCCGCCCACTTTCACAGGGTGCCTGCAACCTCCTTTTGCATCGCGCCACCGTTATCCACTGGAGTCTCTGCGATGCGTCTTCTCTCCCTGCTTGCCCTCGGCCTCCTCTCTCTTGCTGTTGGCTGCGATAAGCCTGCCGAAGTGGCTCAGCCGCCGGTCCAGGTGCTCATCGGCGAAGGCAGCGCAGACCCCGCGGCGCTCGCGGCGATGGCGCAGAAGAAGGCCCCCGAGGCGAGCGGTGAGGCCGGCTGCGGCGGCGACCATGCGGGCAGCGGCTCGGGATGCGGTGGTGGAGAGCACATGGGCTGCGGCGGTCACGAGGGTTCGGGCTGCGGGGGCTGTGGCAAGCATGAGGGCGAGTGCACCAAGGGCGCCGACGGCAAGTGCGCCTGTGAAGGCTGCAAGGGCTGCGGCGGTGGCGAGAAGGGCGACTGCTGCGGCGGCGCCGACAAGGGCGAGCACATGGGCTGTGGCGGCGGTGGCGAAGAGGCCGCGGCCAAGCCGGCGGGCGAGCATGAAGAGGACGAGATGGAGGACATGGAGCATGTGCCGGCCGACAAGATCAAGGCGCAGCCTGGCCTCACCGTGGGCGACATCACCCGCTGCCCCGTGAGCGGCGAGGTCTTCCGCATCAAGGCGACCAGCCCCAAGGCGGTTGTCGACGGCAAGTCCTACTACTTCTGCTGCAAGCGCTGCGTGGGCAAGTTCGAGAAGAACCCCACCAAGTTCCTCTCCAAGTAGTCCTGCCCTCCGGCCGTTGCGCCGGTCAGAAGATGACCAGCGTGACGAGGATGAAGATGGGCACCAGGATGAGGAAGGCGTAGCGCATGTAGGCAAAGAAGGAGGGCATCTTGACCCCGTTCTCCTCTGCCACGGCCCGCACCATGAAGTTGGGACCGTTCCCGATGTAGGTGAGCGCGCCCATGAAGACTGAGCCACAGGCGACCGCGGTCAGGTAGAGGTGGGCTGCATCGCCCGTCGCGAGCCACCTTCCGATGAAGGGGCCGTCGGCCTCCACGCCCGCCTGGCCTGCCGCTGTGGCGGCCATCGCGAGGTAGGTGGGCGCATTGTCGAGCACCGACGAGAGCATGCCCGAGGCCCAGAAGAAGTGCCACGGCAGGTCGAGCGCCAGCTCCTTGGCATGTGCGTTCAGCAGCAGCAGCGGCGCCGTCATGGTGGCGAAGATGCCGGCAAAGAGGATGGCGACCTCCAGGATGGGGCCGAAGGAGAAGTTGTTCTCCGTCCGGATGCGCGGCGAGGTGGTCAGATAGCCGATGCCCGAGAGCAGCAGCAGAAGCCCCTCTTGCAGTCCCACGGGCCAGCCCGCCGGCCCGAAGCCCCAATGCTGGCCGCGGGCCACGACCACCAGCACGACAAGGACGAGCAGCGCCAGGTTGTTCTTTCCCTCGATGCGGAGCGGCTCATGCTGCATCACCTCCTCGAAGGTGTGGACCGTATCTGACGCCGCCTCCTCCTTGTTGATGACCGACTGGTCGAGCAGGTTGAAGATGACGAGGAGGATGCCGTTCACCAGCAGCCACGGGCGCCAGAGCGAGAAGGTCCAAGCGAAGGGCACCCCCTTGAGGAAGCCGAGGTAGAGCGGTGGGTCGCCGAGCGGCGTGAGCAGGCCGCCGCAGTTGGCGACGATGAAGATAAAGAAGACGATGATGTGGGCGCGTGCGACCCGCTTCTTGTTGGCGCGGAGCAGCGGCCGAATCAGGATCATCGAGGCGCCCGTGGTGCCGACGAGGTTGGCCAGCAGAGCGCCGATGGCGAGCATGGCGGTGTTGGCGAGCGGGGTGCCGGCCAGGCTGCCCCGCAGATAGACGCCGCCGCCAAGGAGGTAGAGGCTCAAGATGAGCGAGATGAAGGAGAAGTACTCCACGGCCGCATGGACAAGCTGAAACTTCCCGCCGTCGCCGAAGGCCTGCATGAACCAGACTGCGAAGGGGAGCGCGATGAGCCCCATCAACATCCCGCGGTTGCGATTGCTCTCCCACCAGTGGGGCGCGAGCGCCGGCATGAGCGCGATGAGCAGAAGCACGGCGAGGAAGGGGAGCGCGGCCCAGAAGGAGAGCTGCGCGGCGATGGCGGCAGGGGTCATGAGCATGCGAGGCGACTCCAGAAGAAGCGGCGCACGGCCGAAAGAACAGACCGGCGACAGGGCTGCAGGGCCGGCAGCGTTTGGATAGGCGGTCGGGTTGTAGCGTCAAGGTTTGCGGCGGAGGCGCCGCGCGTGGTGCGACAAAAACGACGAAGGGGCCCGTAGGCCCCGGCATCGTAGCACGCTCGATTACTCGGCGGCAGTCTTGACCTTGGTCGCGGCGATCGTGACGCCATCGCCCAGGCCGGAGCCGATGCGCATGGAGTAGAAGGAGCGGTAGACGAAGACGGCGCTGATGATGAAGAAGAGGGCCGACAGACCGAGGCGGAGCGCGTGGTTCTCGATGCCGATGGCCAGCTCGACGGCGAGGATGCCGAAGAGCGAGGTGAACTTGATGACCGGGTTCATCGCGACGGAGGAGGTGTCCTTGTAGGGGTCGCCAACGGTGTCGCCGACGACGGTCGCGTCGTGGATCTCGGTGCCCTTGGCCTTGAGGACGACCTCAACATACTTCTTCGCGTTGTCCCAGGCGCCGCCGGCGTTGGCCATGTAGTTGGCCTGGAAGAGGCCGAACATGGCGATACCGATGAGGTAGCCGATGAAAAGGAACTCATTGAGGAAGGCGAAGGAGAGGGCGGCAAAGAAGACGGTCAGGAAGATGTTGAAGGTACCCTTCTGGGCGGCCTCGGTGCAGATCTGGACGACCCGCTGGCTGTCTTCGGTGGAGGCCTTCTCGCCATCGAGCTTGATGTTGTCGCGGATGAACTCGACCGCGCGGAAGGCGCCCGTGGCGACGGCCTGCGTGGCGGCGCCCGAGAACCAGAAGATGACCGCGCCGCCCAGGATGAGGCCGATGAGGAAGAGCGGGTTGAGGATGGAGAGCTGCTTGATGGCGTCCGGGTTGGTGAGGCCACCCGTGAGCTTCATGACGAGCGAGAAGATGAGGGTGGTGGCGCCGACGACGGCGGTTCCGATGAGCACCGGCTTGGCGGTCGCCTTGAAGGTGTTGCCGGCCGCGTCGTTGTCTTCGAGGTACTGCTTGGCCTTGTCGAAATCGACGTCGAAGCCGAAGTCGCGCTTCACATCCTCCTTGAAGGTGGGGATGTTCTCGATGAGCGAGAGCTCGTAGACCGACTGGGCGTTGTCGGAGACGGGGCCGTAGGAGTCGACCGCGATGGTGACGGGGCCCATGGAGAGGAAGCCGAAGGCGAGCAGGCCGAAGGCGAAGACCTCGGGCGCATGCATGATGTTCTGATCGATCTGACCGCCGATGAGCGCCGCGACGCCCATCAGGAGGGCGATGACGATGCCGAGCCAGTAGGCGGCGTAGTTACCGGCGACGATGCCCGAGAGGACATTGAGCGAGGCGCCCTGGCGCGAGGCGTCGACGATCTCGAGGACGTGGCCCGACTTCATCGAGGTGAAGACCTTAACAACCTCGGGGATGAGGGCGCCGGCGAGGGTTCCGCAGGACATGATGGCGGCGGCCTGCCACCAGAAGTCGGTGCTGCCGATGTCGGAGAGGAGCCACTTGGTGACGCCGAAGGTGGCGGCGATGGAGACGACCGCGGTGACCCAGATGAGGCGGGTGAGGCCGGCCTCAAAGTCCATCTCGGCTGCGTTCTTCTTGGCCGAGTCGAGCACCCACGAGATACCGTAGGAGAGGAGCGAGGTGATGATCATCACGGAGGCGATGAAGAAGATCCAGGTGATGAGCGAGCCCTGAATGATGCCCTGCAGAAGCGGGCCGCCGGCCTGCTGCTTCACGGCCAGCATGATGAAGGTGATGAGCGCGACGGCGGTCACGCCATAGGTCTCGAAGCCGTCTGCCGTGGGGCCAACCGAGTCGCCCGCGTTGTCGCCGGCGCAGTCTGCGATAACGCCGGGGTTACGGGCGTCGTCTTCCTTGATCTTGAAGACAATCTTCATGAGGTCGGAGCCGACGTCGGCAATCTTGGTGAAGATGCCGCCGGCGATGCGGAGGGCCGAGGCGCCGAGCGAGGTGCCGATGGCAAAGCCCATGAAGCAGGCGCTGGCCATGTCGGAGGGCACGAGCATGAGCGTTGCGATCATGATGAGCAGCGCAAGCGAGACGAGGATGAGGCCGACCGACATGCCGGCCTGAAGCGGGATGGAGTAGGCGGGGTAGGGGCGGCCCATGAGGGCGGCGAAGGCCGAGCGGCTGTTGGCGTAGTTGTTGATGCGCATGCCGAACCAGGCGATGGAGGAGGCGCCGGCGATGCCAATCAGCGAGTAGATGAGGATGATGACAACGGCGCCCGCGCCGGCCTTCAGCGGGTGAAGCACGCCGAAGTAGAGGCTGACGACGATGGCGATGAGCACCCAGAGCTGCATGATGAACTTGATCTGCGTCTTCACGTAGGTGACGCAGGTGGCGTAGATCAGGTCGGAGATCTCAAGCATGGCCGTGTGGACGGGCAGTGCCTTGACCTTAAGGAACATCACGATGCCGACGATGAGGCCGAGGGCAGAGATGCCTGCGCCGGCGGCGAGCAGCATCTGGGCCGACATGCCGGCAACCTGCAGGGAGGCAAAGTCGGGGAGATTGATGTCGCCCTCGCTCGCCTGGGCCGGAGCCGCCATGAAGAGGCCGATGATGGCAACGAACAGGGGGGCCAGGAGGCGCTCCACCCGCGTCAGACAGGACTTCGAGACTTCACCGATCATAAAACCAACCTCCAAGCGGGGAACATCAGGCTTCGTTTCGCCGCGCAGAGGCGGCTTCGCGATTTTGAGGATGTATCAACCCACAGTTTTACCGCGAAAAACGGTACCATGGGTGCGGCGCGGCGGTTACCCCACCGATCTTGGGGTGTCAAGAAAGGCTCCGCCCCGCAGAGATAGACGGAGCCGCACGGCTTCACTATCGCCAAACTGTCCATTCGAGGTCACCGATGCGCTGCGCTGCCAACCTGCTTACACCCTTGCTCGTCTCCCTGCTCACGCTCGCCGGCTGTGCAACTGACTCCGATGCGGACGGCCCGATTGCCCTCCTGCCCGACGGCTCCGCGGACACGACCAGCGACAGCAGCAGCGGCGACACCCAACTGGCTGACACCAGCCCGGAGGATGTAGCGGCCGATACGGCAACTGACGACGGTAGCGCTGACACCATGGATGGGAGCGGGAGCGGTGACACCGGCCCGGACGATGCAACAGCCGACACAGGCGACGGCAGTGGAAGCGGAGATGCCGGCGGCGCGGACGCCACAGACGACACCTCCGCAGATACCGACCTGGCCGACACCTCCGACGACGCTGATGTTGTGGACGACATCGGCGACACCACGCCCGACCTCGACACCACCGATACCACGCCCGACCTCGACGCGACCGACACCACCGATACCGCGCCGCCCCGCGTCTGGGTCGTCCCCTGCGACGCCGGCTGCCCCACCGGCCTCACCTGCGACGAGACGGGCTACTGCCGCCGTGCCACTGTCCCGGAGACCTATGCGGAGGGCAGCGCAGACCCCACCTCCGGCGTGAGGCTCTCCAACCTCGCGCTGCCCGACCCGGCCGGTACCACGCCCGATGTTGCGCCGCTCGACTGCAATGGGACCACCAACTGCCTCTCGCCCTTCGTCTGCAACACCGATGGCAGCTGCACCGCCTCGTGCACCGCCTGCGGTGGTGCCTGCGACTACGAATCGCTGACCTACGCCTCCCGCAACCACATCCAGACCGACCTGCTCTACGCCGGCACCCCGGCCGGCGGCAGCCACCACCTCTGCTGGGCGCCCTGGGGAATCTCCACCACCCCGGTCGGGGACGAGCACTGGGTCCACAACCTCGAGCATGGCGGCGTTACCTTCCTCTACCGCTGCACCACCGACTGCTCCGCGGAGGTCGCACAGCTCACCGACTATGTCTCCACCCTGCCCGTCGGCACCGCGGTCATGAGCCCCGAGCCCATGCTCAACCACCGCTTCACCGTGGTAGCCTGGGGCTACCGGCTGGAGACAGACTGCCTCGACCTGGCCGCCTTCGAAGCCTTCTACATCGAGCATCAGGGCCACGGCCCCGAAGCGACCACCATGCCGCCGCCGCCTCAGTGCCTCTAGGACTCACCGTGCGACACCTCCTCCTGCTGCTCCTCCCCGCCCTGCTCTGCTCCGCCTGCGCCACCGACGGCGATGCTGACGGTCCCATCGAGGCCGCCGCCGACACCGGTTCAGACGCCGCCGCGGACGAGAGCCTCCCCTGTACCCCGACCTCATGCCTCGGCGGCCTCCGTTGCGACGAGAGCGGCTTCTGTGCGCGGCCCGTCGCAGACGAGCTTTTCGCAGAGGGGAGCGCCGACCCCCGCTCGGGCGTCGGCATGGCCGCCACCTTTGCACCCAGCCTCGGCTCTTCGGAGCCCGACATCGCGCCGCTCGACTGCAACGGCTCAGGCGAGGCCTGCGCGGAGGGCTTCGACTGCCAAGCCGGCGGCGCCTGCACCGCGGCCTGCACCGCCTGTGGAGGAGAGTGCCGGTACGAGGCCTCCAACTACGCCATCCGGAACCACATCTCTGCCGATCTGCTCTACGCCGGCCTGCCGACGGGCGGCAACCACCACCCCTGCTGGGCCGCCTGGGGCGAGCATACGAAGCCGCCCGGCGATGAGCGCTGGGTACACAACATGGAGCATGGCGGCGTGGTCTTCCTCTACCGCTGCCCGGAGGGCTGCGAGGCCGAGGTGCAACAGCTTCGGAATTACGGTGCAACGCTGCCCGAGGGTACCTGGGTGCTGACGCCCGAGCCCAACCTGAGCAGCCGTTTTGGCGTGGTCGCCTGGGGCTTCAAGCTCCAGACAGACTGCTTTGATCTGGCAGCGACCACCGCCTTCTACGACCTCCACCAGGGCCACGGGCCGGAGGCGACCTCCATGGCGCCGCCCGCGCAGTGCCTCTGAGGCCGGACCGCGAACGGCGCTTCCCACCGGGCGGCGAGGCTGCTACCGACGCGGCCGTTGCGGCGGGCTGGCGGAGAGGCGAATCATGTGCGGCGTCATCGGAGTCTTTGCGACGGGTCGAGACACCTTCGATGAGGTGGTCGCCGGCCTCTTCCAGATGCAGCACCGCGGGCAGGACGCCTGCGGCATCGCCATGGCAGACGGCGACAGCTTCTCGCTCCACAAGGCCGCCGGCCTGGTGAAAGAGGTCTTCGGCCTCCGACCCGAGGGCATGCAGGGCTCCGTCGCCTGCGGCCATGTCCGCTATCCCACGCAGGGCGGCAACCGCGCCTGCAACGCACAGCCGCACCTCATCGCCGAGCCCGGCTGCGAGCCGCTCGCGCTGGCCTCCAACGGCGACGTGACCAACTACGGGAGCCTGCGGGCCGAATACGAGGCGCGCGGCGTGACCTTCGCCGGCTCCAACGATGCCGAACTCATCCTCCGCATCATCGTCGAGGCAAGGAAGGAGGGCGCCAGCCTGCTCGACGCCATCCGCTTCATGCAGCGCACGCTGCGCGGCGCCTACTCGGTCTGCATGGTCTCGGAGGGGCGCCTGTGGGGCATCCGCGACCTCTACGCCGTGCGCCCGCTCAGCCTCGGCCGGCTCGAGGATGGCTGGATGCTGGCGAGCGAGACGCCGGCCATCGATATCAACCGCGGCCGGCTCGAGCGGGAGCTGGAGCCGGGCGAGGTGGTCGAGATCTCCGACGCGGGTTGCACTTCGTATCTGCACCCCGACCTGATCGCGCTGCGCAACGGCCGGACCACGGCGGCCCACTGCTCCTTCGAGCATGTCTACTTCAGCCGGCCCGACTCCAAGACCTTCGGGCGGCGGGTCTATGAGGCCCGAAAGCGGATGGGGGCCTGGCTCGCAGACCGCGACAACACACCAGCCGACATCGTTGTCCCGGTCCCCGACTCCTCGACCGCGGTCGCGCTCGGCTACGCGCAGCAGCGCGGCATCCCCTTCGAGTTCGGCCTCGTCCGCAACCACTACGTAGGCCGCACCTTCATCAGCCCCACGCAGGAGCGGCGGGACGAGGGGGTGCGCTTCAAGTTCAACCCCAACGCCGACCTGCTCGAAGGGCGACGCGTCATCCTCGTCGACGACTCCATCGTGCGGGGCACCACGCTGCGGAAGATTGTCCGCATGGTGCGCAACGCAGGCGCCGCGGAGGTCCACCTCCGCATCGGCAGCCCGGTGACCCGCCACTCCTGCTTCTACGGCGTCGATACGCCCGACGAAGGGAGCCTGATCGGCAACCGGCTCGATGCGGAGGGCATCCGCGAGCATCTGACCGCCGACTCGCTGCAATTCATGACCGTCGAAGGGCTCCAGTCCTGCCTCGGCGACAGCGGCCAATTCTGCATGGCCTGCTTCGACGGCGACTACCCCATCGCGCTGTCCGAGACGAAGCAGGCGATGGCGTGAGCTCCGACCTGCTCTTCACCACGCTGCTCATCTTCTTTGCGCGGGTCACCGACGTTTCGCTCGGGACCATCCGGACCATCTACGTCATCCGCGGACAGCGCTCGGCGGCCTGGTGGATTGGCTTCTTCGAGGTGCTGATCTGGGTCATCGCGGTGTCGCGGGTCATCAACGACCTCGACCGCCCTCTCTTCGCGATCAGCTACGCGCTCGGCTTTGCGACGGGGAACTTTGTGGGCGTGACCATCGAGCAGCGGCTGGCGATGGGCAACCGGGTTGTGCGGGTCTTCACGCGTCAGGGCGATGCGATCGCCGCTGCGATCCGAGAGGCCGGCTTCGGCGCAACGGTGTTCGATGGTCGTGGCAAGGATGGACCGGTGGAGCTGGTCTACATCGAGGTGCCTCGCCGCGAGGTGAAGCGGGTGGCAGCGATGGTCCGCGCGGTGGACCCGACCTGCTTCTATGTCATCGACGACATCCGCGAGGCCTCGACGGCGGAGCCGATGCGGCTGGACGGCGGCGGGCGGAGCGAACGGTGAAGACGGTGCGCGTTGTCGCGGCGCTCATGGTGCGGGACGGTCTGCTCTTCGCTGCACGCCGGTCGCCGGAGCGGCGCGAAGGGGGCCTCTGGGAGCTCCCCGGCGGCAAGGTGGAGCCGGGCGAGAGCGACCAGGCGGCCCTGACGCGCGAGCTCCGCGAGGAGCTGGGCGTGGAGGTGGAGGTGGGCGCCTTTGTGGCGGAGTCGACCCATGCCTATGCGCACGGGACGGTCACGCTGGTGGGCTATCGCTGCAGCCTGGTGGCGGGGGAGCCGGTGCTTCGCGATCATGATGCTTCGCGCTGGCTTGCCGGCCCCGAGATGGAGAGGCTGGACTGGGCACCCGCCGACCTGCCGTTGCTCGCGGCCTGGCAGGCGTGAGCGGTCCGCTGGACCCAAAAAGCGGCGAGCCCCGCGACCGCGAGTGGCGCAGGGCTCGAAGCGCGGCGGGGCCGACTAGGGGCCGAAGTCGGGGTCGCGGTCGTCGATGCCGTTGTTGTTGGTGTCGACCATGTAGAGACCGTTCAGTGTGGCCGCGCGGTAGAACTCCGTGAGGTCGCCCACGCCGTCACCGTCGCTGTCCACGGTGCGGGTCCCTGAGAAACTCGCATCGGTGCGGTAGTCGGCTGTGATGTTGGTGATGAAGAAGGAGGGGCTTGACCCAGAGACCGAACGGATGATGCCGCCCGCCGTGCCGCCGCTGAAGAGGGCAACACCGGTGCCGAGCGAAGAAATGTCTGTCGCATTCGGGCTGGTGGTATCGGCGGAGGGCACGAGCGAGGGAATCGTCCCGTCAAAGGTATGGAAGGTCGTGGCCTGGCTCATTGTGAGCGGCGAATTGAGCGCGGCTCCGAAGGCAGCGATTCCGAACCGGTCGCGCAGGGTGGTTGTCAGCACCGCCTGGGTTGCGGTACCGGAGGTGCCCCGGTTCCACGACCAGATGACCGAGCCACCGGCCGCCATGAAGGTCTCGGTGTTGGCAAGCGTCGTCGCCGGGACACTCGACGTGCTGGCACTGTTCCCTTCGAAGCCGAAGAGCGAAAAGCCACCCGTGTTGAGCGTCGATGCGTCGAAATCCATGTTGGTGCAGGAGAGGAAGATGGTCTCGCGGGGGCGTGAGGTCGCAGCGGCCTCGCACACATGCTTTCTCATCATGTCTGCGACCGTGCCCGAAATCCGGACCGCGATCTTCGGCCTGTTCGCCTGGGGCCAGATGACGAATCGGGTCCGGTCGAGGGACTGGTTGGTGGCAGAGCGGAGATTGATACCGACGGTACCAGCAGCGTTTTCGACGGCCACAGCGCGGGTGGCATTGGGCGAGGCGGGGCCGCGAAGGACGCGGATCTCGATCCGACCCGTGGTCTCGGAGAGTACGATCTGGAACGAGGCGGTGCCGGCACCGTTCTGGGTCGGCACAGCAGCCCACTCGACGGTCAGCGTGCGGCTTGGTGCCGAACCCTGCGTCAGGGTGGTGATGGTGCCGCCGGCGGTCGGATCGAGGTCGGTCCAGAAGCCAGCAATGAAATCCTCGAGGCTGGCCGTCGAGGGGATCGCGGTCGTCAAGACGCCGGTCTCCGCACCTGGCGAGGTGAAGGCGATCTGACCATTCGACCCGATGAAGAAGCTGGTCTTGGCGACGCCAAAGAAGGAGAAGGCAAAGGGCAGCGCCCTCGCAGTGGTGAAGGCGTCGTTCGCGAGCGAAATGGTCGTCGACGAAAGATTCGCCGCGATGCTGTCGTAGGCGAAGGGGGCCTGGTTGGCGGTGTAGGAGGTGGTCGCTGTTCCCGTGCGGAAGGCCGCGCCCTCACAGGCATCGCCGAATCCTCCAGCCGTCGTGACGTCAGCCTGCGAGGCGTTCGAGACGAGCGGGCAGTTGTCGATGCAGTTCGCGACCGTATCGCCATCGGTGTCGGTGTCAGCCGTGCCACATCCGCAGGCGCCAAGCGCGATCTTGCCTACATCAAGCGGACAGCCGTCGATGTTGTCGGCCGTTCCGTCGCCGTCGGTATCGCCCGTGTCGCAGGCATCGCCAATCGCGTCCAAATCAGCGTCAGCCTGCGAGAGGTTGGCGATGGATGGGCAGTTGTCGACATTGCCGCAGACCGTGTCGCGGTCGACATCGTTCGCATTGTCGAGGGGGCAGGTGTCGCAGACATCGCCGAGCAGGTCCGCGTCGCTGTCGAGCTGGTTGGTATTGGCAGCGACCGGGCAGTTGTCCGCATTGCCACAGACGCCGTCGCTGTCGGCATCGTTCGCCGCATCGTTCGGGCAGGTATCGCAGGCGTCGCCCCGACCATCTCCGTCGGTGTCCACCTGAGCGGCTTGAGCGAGCGCAAGGCAGTTGTCGGAGCCGCGGTCGTCGAAGCCATCGTTGTCGGCATCGTTCGCAATGTCTGCCGCAAAGTTGGCAGATGCGAGGTCGCTCGTGCCGCCCGAGAAGAGCGAGGCGAGCACCATGTTGGCGGTCCAATCGACTGCATCCTTTCTGCCATCCGCATTGGCATCGGTGGTGGCGTAATCGTCGAACGCATTCGACGAGACATAGGTGCGGCCGCCGTTCGCGCGGAAGAGCTGCGCGGTCGCCACGGCGAAGGTGTTGCCGGCCGCGGTGAGCGCGAAGCCGTGTTGTTGGTACCGGTGATGGCGTCGACGCCGGCGAGGGCGCCCAGCGGCTTGAAGGCGTGGAACTGTCCCGCGAGGGGAGCACCGAAGAGCGCCTCCGTGGTGTGGGCTGCGCCTGCGGTGACACCAAGAAGAGCGTCGATACCGGTCAGCGGCTTCGAACTCACCCAGACAAGCCTGCCGGGAATGAGCGTCGCGCTTCCGTTCACGAAGGCGGTCAGGTCGGTGATCTCCTGTCCGGTGAGGACGGTCGTGGCGTTGCTCGAGACGACCAACACGGAACTCGAGCGGAGCTCATTGGTCGCAATCAGAGCTACACAGCTGGATATCGTCGTACAGCTTACGCCCAGCGCGCCGAGCAGGTTGCCGCTGTTGCTGGCCAAGCTTGCGCCAGGCTTGAGCGCACCGGCAAACTCGACCACGCGCAGGCGGTCGGGGTGGGTGTGGCCGACGAAGCGAAGGCCCGAGAAATCGTTCACCCGACCGGAGCGAAGCCCGAGCGCCTTGCCCGTGGAGCTCTCGGCGCCAAGCCACCGCAGGTTCCCGTTGCCAGAGGTGCCGTCCTTGATGCGGAACTCCATGCGGCCCGCACCGATCGAGGCGGGGTTGGAGCTGATGTCCGACTCGCTCAGCCGGATTTGGAAGGTGACGGTGTCTACGTCGTCCGCGTAACGAACCTGGTCGAACTCGACCACGAAGGTGCGGTTGGGAGCGGTCCCGATCAACTTGGTGGAAATTGTGCCGCCCGCGGCCGGGTTGAGGTCGGCCCAGAAGGGGGCGTAACGGCGGAAGGGGCCGGCATGGGCGGCGAGGGCGGTGCTGCCGGTCGCCATCGCAGCACTGCCGAGCGCTGTGAGCGGGTTGGGCGAGCTATCCGAGGCCGAGCAGGTGGTGTCGAGGTGATACCAACCGTTGGAGCTCAGGCAGAGGGAGGTGTGGGCGGTGCTGTCGACGGCCATCGTGGTGGACGTACCGTTCAGACGGCGGAAGGTGAAGCCGATGGCCACCGAGGTCATGTCGTCATCGCCGAGCGTGACCGTCGAAGCGCCTACCGTGCCCGTGATGGGCTCCCAGGCGAAGGGAGCCTCATACATGTTGAGGCCAACCTCCGAGCGGAAGCCGAAGACGGCATCACAGGCGTTGCCCTCACCATCGCCATCGGCGTCGGCCTGGCTGGCGTTGCTATTGAAGGCGCAGTTGTCGGAGCAGTTGTCGATACCGTCGGTGTCTGTGTCGGTACCTGTCACGCAGGCCGCACGCACGGCCGAGGGCGCTAGCAGCAGCGCGCCGGCTGCCAAGAACATCTGGAATCGGGTGGCGAGTCTGGCGTTCATATGGCCTCCTGGGGAAAGGCAACACAACTCTGGGGATTATGTGGGAGGATAACCTTCGCGCGGTTACGGCGCAAGGTGGAGAGCGCGGTGAAAACGTGCGCAGGCACCAAACATTCGTTCGGCCCTTCGGGCGCCACGACCGCGCACCGAACCCATTGATTCAGCGACCCTCTCTCCCGACCGGAGCGCGCGTTGCAGAAACTGCACAGCGGTGCACCCCGCGGGCGCGACGCAACGCAGCGACAGCTCAGAATGCGTCAGAGACGCTTAGATCTTCGCAGCCACCGACGACGAGGCGCCCTTCCACGACTCATCCAGGAAGGAGACCAGCGACAGCTCCTGCGGATCCACCTTGGCGCCGTTCTCCAAACGGAGCACGCCCCGCGGGCAGACCTCTGCGCACATGCCGCACCCCACACAGGCAGCCCGCGTGAAGCTGAGTCCGGCCTGCGCGTAGCTGCGCACATCGATGCCCATCTCGCAGTACTTGGAGCAGAGCCCACAGGAGATGCACATCTCCTTCTTTACGCGGATGCGGAAGCGGCCGAGCTTCTGGATGATGCCAAGAAAGGCGGCCATGGGGCAGAAGTTGCGGCACCAGACGCGGGTTCCACCGATCGGGTAGAGGCCCGTTCCAACGGCGCCCGAAAGCGAGGCGGTCACCACCAGGCCGTACCACTTGCGGGTGCCAGCCGCCGCCGCGTGGAGGCTCGAGCTATCCGGCAGAACCGCAGAGGCAAACCAGAGCGCGGTGGAGAGGAAGGCGACACCCATGACGGTGTAGATGGCCACCCTTTCGAACCTCCAGGCGTTCGAAGACTTGTTCGAGAGGTGGCGCCAGGGCTCGCCGAAGGTGTTGGCCAGCCCTCCGCAGCCGCAGACCCAGGAGCAGTACCAGCGCTTGCCGTAGAGCAGCGTCATCACCGGCACGACAGCGAGCGAGGCGAAGAAGCCCCAGAGGACCAGACCTTCGCCGTAGTAGGCAAAGTTCTTGGGGTCGAGGTAGTCAATCTTCAGCGGCCACATGTAGCTGAAGTAGTACTCGGGCTTGTGAAAGAACTTGAGGAGGATGGGCAGCGAGAAGGCGAAGGAGGTCTGGACCATCATGACAACGCCCGTCCGGACGATCTGGTAGCGGTTGTGTCTGTACTTGAAGCAGACCCAGGCGCCGCCGAGCAGGATACCGAGCGTGTAGAGCATGCCGTAGACGGTCCAGCGGTTGCCGAAGTGCTCCCAGTTGTCGATGACACCGTTTTTGTTCTCGTCCCGGACAAGGGTGCCATCCGGACGGGTGGCAGCGTCCATCGAGGCGCCGATCTTCCAGCCGAGCTCGTCGATGTGGACCGTCGCGGTGCGGTAGAGCCAGTCCTGGCCGCGCTCGATGCGGCTCTCTCGGATGCAGGCGCCCGCCTCGCAGACCGCGCCCTCGCTGTAGCAGGAGGCGTTGTCGGTGCAGGGGCTATCAGGGGTCCAGTAATACTGGCCGAAGTAGAGGATGCCGTAGAAGCCGATCAGCAGGAGCGAGAGGGTCCAGGCGGAGAGACCGCGGTTCTTGAGGTCGTGCAGGAAGAGGCCTGCGGCAGTGCGGCGGATCATGGTCAGAGCTCCTTGGCGAGCGGCAGTTCACGCTGGATGCAGGCGGCGAGATTGGCGCGGCCGAACTCGACATCGAACTGGGCGTCGGCGAGATGGGCAACCACCCAGGCGGGCGACCGTCGCTCGCGGATCCAGCGCTCCAGAATCTCGTGGTTCCAGCGCGACCCCAGCATGTTGAAGCCGAGAACGCGGTCGCCGTTGTGCAGGATGCGCTGGCAGAGCGGCTTGGTCGGGTGCTTGCGGAAGAGCGTCGGGGTGCCCTCGGGCAGCGCCATCACCTCGCCCACAGTGGTGTACTCCACCTCGAAGAACTTCGATGAGTTGAAGAAGATGGGGGGCGCGTAGCGGAGCTGGTCGCCGAAGAGGTTCGCTGCAACGTGGCGGCCCTGGCGCTTGGCCGAGTACCAGATCATCTCCGTGTAGCTGCGGCCCTCGATGGGCTGGATTTCGGCGCAGTCGCCACAGGCAAAGACATCGGGGAACGAGGTCTGAAGGGTCTCGTCGACGACCACGCCGCGACCCAGCTGCGGCGGATCGGTAAAGGCCTTGAGCCGGTCGATGGAGGGGCGGACGCCGACGCAGATGCCGAGCATCTGGCAGGGGATCGTCTCACCCTTGTTGGTGAGCAC
The DNA here is from genome assembly GCA_903912275.1 of uncultured delta proteobacterium. Taxonomy (GTDB): domain Bacteria; phylum Myxococcota_A; class Bradymonadia; order REDH01; family REDH01; genus CAIWGR01. The sequence continues at coordinate 971 of CAIWGR010000136.1, read as the reverse complement.
GCCGGAGACACGCCCCACGGAGTCGACCTCAATCCGCTTCATCTCCTCCATGTAGCGGACGTCGACGCCGTGCGCGCGGAGCTGCTCGGTGACGATGTCGCCCTCTTCGCGGCCGAGGGCGAGCGGCCAGTAGTAGGGCTCGCGGATGAGGAAGGTAACCTTGACGCCGTGGTAGAGGAGCGACTCGACAAGCTCGATTCCGATCAGTCCGCCGCCCACGACGATGGCCTCGCGGGTGGTGGGGGTGAGGCGCTCGCAGGCGTCGAGATCCTGCATCGAGACGAAGTGGACGAGGCCATCTTTGACATCGTTAATGCCATCCCAGCCGAACCGGTTGGGGGTGGCACCGAGCGCGAGGACGAGCTTGTCGTAGCTGAGGGTGGCACCGGAGGAGAGGTGGACCGTCTTGGCCTCTGCGTGGTGATCAATCACCCAATCGCGGAGAAGCGCGATGCGCTGCTCGGCGTAGGCCTTTCGCTCGTAGGGCTCGAGGTCGCGGCGGCTCATCCGGTCCATGTAGGAGTACATGAGAGCTGTGCGCGAGAAGAAGTAGTCTGTCTCCCCGCCGACGATGGTGATCTCGGCATGGGGATCACGCTGCCGGGCGGTCATGGCGCAGGTCACACCGGCGACGCCGTTCCCAACGATGACAATCTTCACGGTGCACCTGCCGGACGAAGAGAACCCGCCTTGCAGGCGAGCGGAGGCCCGATGCCATAGCAGCGTGGCGGCGGCAACCTTTTGTCAGGGGTTAAGATTCCCTCAGTCGACAGATGGTCCCGTATGGCGGATGTCAGGGATACGGGCGAAGAGCGCCTTCACCGGGTCGGTCTCTTCGCCGTAGACGTAGGCGGCACCGAGCTCGATGGTACCGGCCTTCTGACCGAAGCCGCCGCCGTTGTCTTGCTCCTTTCCGCGGCGGAATCGGGCGAACCGCTCGGCGACGCGGCGGGCCTCTTCGGCCTGTACGG
>CAIWGR010000135.1 GCA_903912275.1 uncultured delta proteobacterium | reverse complement strand
TTGAGTTGGTTGCGAACCGTCACAGGGTTGACACCCATGCGTCGGACAAGGCAGGTATCAGTCGCGGCCAGCGCGCTGTGCGTCCAACCTCCCATACCGGGTTTGCCATGAGACAACTCTCCCTCCTCTGTCTGCTCCTCTCCGGCTCTCTCGTCGCATGCGGCGACGACAAAGAGAGCGCCGAGATCACCGACACCGGTAACGGCAGCGCAGATGCCGGCGACACTTCTGATGGCAGCGCCGATGGTTCGGGCACCGTCGATACCTCGGACGGCAGCGCCGACGGCAGTGGCACCGAAGATGTCTGGGTTGTCCCCGATGTTGTCTGTACCCCCGAGCCGACCGAGGCTGCGAAGCTCGAAGCAGGCGCCAACGATGGCTCCGGCATCGTTGCACTTGGCGGTCGCCGCCTGAGCTCACCCGGCACCTCGACGGCTGTTCCAGGCTTCCCCTCCAATCTCGTGGTTCACCCCACGCTCCCCGTCGTCTTTGTCCTGAGCACCAGCATCGACGACCGGCGCATCCTGGTGATGAGCACCGTCGACGGTTCGGTGGTTCAGGACGTCTCGCTCGACGAGGCCTACTACGGTATCGCGCTCACCAACGATGGCTCGCGGCTCTATGTCTCGTCTGGTTCGAGCAAGCGGGTCGACGCCTTCGATGTCAGCGCCACGACAGGCGAGGTCACCCTCGCCGTCAGCACCGAACTCCCCATCGTCACCGCTGGCATGACGCTGTCGGCCGATGGCAGCCGCATCTACGTGGGCGAGGCGGAGGGCAACCGCCTGCTCGCGCTCGACACCACCCGCCTGGGTACGCCCGAGGCCGTCGTCAGCACCTATACGCTGGCTTCGGGTGTGTGGGATGTGGAGCGCATCCCCGGCACCGAGACCATCGTCGTCTCATCTCACGTTACCTCCGACATCCAGGTGGTCGACACCGTGTCGGGCCAGGTTGGCGAGCCGGTGGAGGTGGGTCGCGGCCCCATGGGCATGCAGGCCTCCGCCGACGGCAGCAAGCTCTGGATCGCGGTCTCCGGCGCGGATGAACTTGTCGAGGTTCAGGTCTCTGACTGGTCTGTGAGCAAGCGCGTTCGCGTCGTAGAGTCGGATGTTCTCACCAGCGAGGGCAGTTCGTTGCTTCGGAGCAACGTGAACGATGTCGAACTGTCGCCCGATGGCAGCCGCCTCTATGTGACCCGTGGCGTCGACAACGCTGTCTCGGTGCTCGCCACCTCCGACCTCTCCTTCATCGGTTCGATGCCGACCGCCTGGTACCCCGCCGGCAGTGCAGTGACGCCCGACGGACGGACGCTGGTTGTCGCCGAGGGCAAGGGCTTCGGTAGTGGCCCCAACCTTGGCCGCTCCTCCAAGGAGGCCTTGGACGGCAGCGTCAGCTTCGTGACGCTGGACGGCCTCGATATCGCGGCAACCACTGCGCAGGTCGTCTCCAACGACCTCCGCTCCCTGACCACCTTCCCCTTCGAATGCGACGACTTCTTCCCGGTGCCGGTCAATCCGGGTGACTACACCCCGATTGAGCATGTCATCCTCGTCGTGAAGGAGAACAAGACCTTCGACTGCGTCTTCGGCGACATCGCGGATCGTGGTCTCAATGTCGACCCGACCCTCGTGCAGTGGGGCGCTGACATCACCCCCAACCAGCATGCCTTCGTCAACGAGTTCGCGCTCTCTGCCAACTTCTACGATGAGGTCGAGGACTCCGACATGGGCCACATCACGCTCACGGCGGGCTTCATGAACGACTTCGTGGAGCGCGCCTGGGTCGAGTCGGATCGCAGCGGCATGTTCGACGCCTATCAGGTGGCAGAGACCACCAACCCGACCAACGGCAGCCTCTTCACCCATCTGATGGACCGCGGCGTGGACATGCGTGTCTATGGTGAAATCACGGGCATGTTTGCTCGCGCCCAAGACAATCGTCAGCCCTTCGCCTTCTCGGACCGCGCCTACCCCGGCGGCTTCTTCTTCAGCATGGGTGTGCGCGATACCGACCGTGCCGAATATGTGGTCCGCAAAATCAACCAGGGGCAGCTCGCCACCTTTACCTTCATGCTCCTGCCGAACGACCACACTGGCGGTACCACGCCGGGCAACCCGACGCCCGAGGCGCAGGTTGCGGACAACGACTTCGCCGTCGGCA
>CAIWGR010000134.1 GCA_903912275.1 uncultured delta proteobacterium | reverse complement strand
GACGGTTGACAGTTCGGGCCTCGCGACGGCAACCGGCGTAGGTAGCGCAACCATCACGGCTACGCTCGCGGGCGGCGCTGTGGGTGGCTCGCTCACGATCTCCGTAGTCGACGGCCCTGCCGCAGGCGCTCCGACGCCGACCACACCGACCGGCGATGTCATCGCCTCCGTCTACTCGGGCGCCTACCCGGCCGCTCCGGTCGACACGTTCCGCACCCCGTGGAGCGCAGCGGTCCAGTCGAATGAGACCATCGCTGGCGACGAGACCCTCGTCTACAGTTCGCTCGACTTTGTGGGCATCGAGTTCACGGGCGCCAACGCCATCGACGCCACCGACGCCGAGTATGTGCACTTCGACATCTGGACCCCCAACGCGACAGGGTTCGGCGTGAAGCTCGTCGATTTCGGTGGCGACAACGGATATGGCGGCGGCGACGACACGCAGGCGCAGATTGACCTCTCGTCCGCATCGACGCCTCCGCTCACCACCCGCGGTTGGGTCAGCTACGACCTCCCGCTCTCGGACTTTGTTACGGCAGGCCTCACCAACCGTGCGCACCTCTCACAGCTCATCTTCGTGGGCCGCGTCGACGGCGTGCCCGGTGTAGCGGGAGCCTACATCGACAACTTCTACTTCTACCGCGGCACTGTGCCGACCGTGCCGACCTCGTCTGCTCCGATTCCGGTTACGCCCGAGGCTGCCGTGGTCGCCTCCATCTTCTCGGATGCCTACACGGCCGCGCCGGTTGACACCTTCCGCACCCCGTGGAGCGCCTCGGGTCAGTCGAACGAGTTGATCGCGGGCGACGACACGCTGCTCTACTCGGGCCTCGACTTCGCCGGCGTGGAGTTCGTCGGCGCGAACGTGATTGACGCCACCGCTGCCACCCACATCCACTTCGATGTCTGGACCGCCAATGCGACCTCGTTCGGCCTCAAGCTGGTCGATTTCGGCCTCGACAACGCCTTTGCTGGCGGCGACGATACGCAGGCGCAGCTCGACTTTGATGCTTCGTCGACCCCCGCGCTGACCACGGGCAGCTGGGTGAGCTACGATATCGCGATCGAGGACTTCGTTGCAGCAGGCCTCGCCAAGCGGGCCAACCTGTCGCAGCTGGTCGTCGTCGGCCGCGTTGACGGCGTCCCCGGCGTTGCGAACGTCTACCTTGACAACATCTACCTGTACGAAGCCGTAGCGCCGGCTTCCCGGGCGATCTTCGGCGACGACTACGGTACCGACATCAGCTTCAACGGCTTCGGCGGTTCGAACAACAGCCTGTCGGTAGACACGACCGTTGCCGCCGCAGGCGCTGCCTCGCTCCGTGTTGACGTTCCCGCTGGCGGCTACACCGGCGGCGCCTTCAAGGCGTTGACCCCCATCGACCTGTCGTCTTTCAACGCCGTCACCTTCCGCGTGAAGGCGGACCGCGCTGTCACACTCAACACGGCCGGTATCGGCAATGACACGGTCGACACCACCTTCCAGATTGAGACGCGTAACCTCCCGGTTGGCACCGACTGGGTGCAGTACACCATCCCGCTCCTCGACTCCTCCAAGCTGACCTCCATCCTTGGCCTCTTCCACTTTGCAGAAGGGTCAGACGAGGGCGCCTACACGCTCTGGTTCGACGAAATCTACCTTGTCGACGACACCTCGATTGGCGCGCCGTCGGGCGCCTTCGGCAGCACGAGCACGAACCTCGAGATCGACCGCACGACGAGCGCCGTCGGCCTTGTTGCCTCGGTTGTGACGCGCGCTGGTACGGTAACCCTCTACCCGACGGCCTCCTACTTCGACTGGAACAGCTCCAACACTGGCGTCGCGACGGTCTCGTCTTCGGGCGTTGTCACCGGTGTCGCCGTCGGTACAGCGACCATCACCGCAACGCTTGGCGGCGTCTCCGTCGGCGGTGCGTTGAACGTCACGGTCGTCTCCGGTCCCGGCCGCGCAGCGCCCCTGCCGACCACCGAGGCCCGCAACGTCATCGCCTCCATCTACTCCGACGCCTACCCGGCCAACCTTGTCGACACCTTCCGCACGGTTTGGAGCGCCGGCTCCCAGGACACCGCGGTTATCTCGGGAGACAACGCGCTCGTCTACGGCAACCTCGACTTTGCTGGCGTGGAGTTCACCGGCGCCAACGCGATCGACGCAACGGCCGCCACCTACATCCACTTCGACATCTGGACCGCCAACGCGACCGAGTTCGGCCTCAAGCTGGTCGATTTCGGTGCAGACCGGAGCTACGGTGGTGGCGATGACACGAACGCCCAGCTCGGCTTCACCGCCGGGTCAACGCCGGCCCTCACCACGGGCGCCTGGGTGAGCTACGATGTGCCACTTGCTGACTTCGTGACAGCCGGTCTCACGAACCGCGCGAGCCTGCAGCAGATGATTGTGGTTGGTCGCGTCGCTGGCGTGCCCGGTCTGGCCACCGTCTACCTCGACAACATCTACTTCTACTAAGCGCTCGTCAGGGGCGGCCTCTCCGCTGCCCCGAACCGCGCCGCTTCAACGAGCCTCCTGCACGCCTTCGGGTCTGCAGGGGGCTCGCTCCGTTTTGGCCTACTGGCCTGAGCCGGCGGCCGGCGGCGCGAGTTCGAAGCTGGCGACCGTCTCGTTGGCGCCGGCAAGCCACTCCGCCTCGGTTGTCGCGTTGACCTTGACGATGAAGTAGGGCGCGAGCGGCAGGTCGCCATTGGCATCGAAGTTCAGCGTACCGGTCAGGCCGGTGTAGGTGAGGGCGCGGATGGCGGTCGCTACCTCGCTGCGGGTTGGCAGGCGGCCCGCGGCGGTCGCGGCGGCCTCGATGCCGGCAAGGCAGATACCCATGGCGTCGTAGCCCTGCGCCGCAAAGGTCTCAGGCGCGTTGCCGAAGGCGGTCTCGTAGGCCGCGATGAAGTCGGTGGCGCCTGCGTAGCTGGCGGCCGGTGCGACGATGCTGGTGAAGGCCATGCCGCCGTCGGCTGCGAGCGCCGGACCGGCGATGCCGACCAGCCCCGAGGCGTCGAAGCCGTCGGTGCCGAGGAAGGTGCCGGTGTAGCCGGCCTCGCGGGCCTGCTTGAAGAAGACGCCGGCCTGGTTGTAGATGCCGCCGAAGAAGACGACGTCGGCGTCTGCGGCAAGCAGCGTGGCGATGAGCGTGCTGAAGTCGGCTGCCTCCGTCGTGCCCTCGAAGCCGACAATCGCCATCGCATCGGCGTCGGCTGCGCCGCGGAAGTATTCGGCAACGCCGAGCCCTGCGACGGAGGTGTCGTGGATGACGAAGGCGGTGCGGGCGCCAAGCGTGGTGAAGGCATACTCCTCCGCGGCCGGGCCTTGGACGTCGTCGCGGCCGACGATGCGGCTTACCTCGAGGTAGCCGCGCGTCGTCACGGTTGGATTGGTTGCGCCCGGCGAGACGAAGGCGAGGCCGGCCGTGTGATACTTCTCCGACGAGGGGATGAAGACGCCGGAGTTGTAGTGGCCGACGCCGCAGAGGATGGTCGGGTCTGCGATGATGGTGTCTGCGTTGGCGGTTCCGACGGCGGGGGTGGCCTGGTCGTCGTATGGCGCCAGTTCTACCTGAAAGCCGAGCGCCTTGAGGCCTTCGCTGTGCTCTTGCAGGCCGAGCTGGGCACCCTGCTTGATGGGGAGGCCGATGCCGCTCTGTCCGCCCGTGAGCGGGGACTGGGTGGCGATGCGGATGATGACAGGCTCGTTGGTGGCGACATCGCTGCAGCCGGCGAGGAGGAGGAGGAGCGAAGCGGAACGGGGGAGGGGGCGCATGAATACTGCCTTTAGGAATCAGCAGCGGCAGGCATGCCGCGCGGAGGCCATTCGGGTCGCAGAAGCGGCAACGGGCCGCAACTTTGCGGCGGTCGGGGGCGCAGCTCCATCCCTGCCTGCGTTAGAGGCAGAGGCCCATGAAGGCCGTTCCGACGGCGGGGTTGAGTGTGCCGGTGCTGCAGTCGCAGGCGGCGAGGAGGGACTTCCGGTTTGGACATTACCGCGGTTGGCAGACCGTGTCGTCTCGGACGAGGCCGAGGTCGTCGCGCGTGCGGTTCTCCAGGGTGATCACGAGTTCGTTGCCGCGGCAGTTCTTGCCCTCGATGCAGCTCTCGCGACAGCTGGTGCAGAGTTCGGGCGTACCTCGAAAGGTCACCTGTACGGGGCCGGCGGCGGCGACGGAGGCATCGATGCGACGCTCGAAGTAGGTGGGCGGCTCCCACGTGCCAGACGGCAGGCAGTCGGATTCAGCGCCCGGCTGCCACCGCTCGAGCAGAACACCGTTGACGAAGATGTCGAAGGCGGCGCCCGGGACCGACACAGCCGCACGGCCGCCGAACGTGAGCCAGAGTTCGCCGGTCACGGGTCCCGGCGGCGCAAAGGTGTGTTCGAGGCTGTAGCCACACCGGTCGCCGTCGGAGTAATCGGCGACGAGTAGATCGGAGGTGAGCTTCCACGGATTGCCCTGTTCAGGGCAGTCGCCGGAGCCCTCGATTCGGTCGCGCGTTCCGTCCTCGTGCAGGCAGACACGGCACATGCCGCAGGTGCCGTCGCTGCGGCAGGGCGAGAGGCAGGAGCTACCACCGCCAACGCAGCTCTGCGCGGGGGTTGAACACCAGACGGGGTCGAGCGGGGCGAGGTCTTCGTGCAGGGCGGGCTCGGCGTCGACCTCTGGCTGGCCGAGCAGCCCTGAGGCGCGGCGGTTAGAGGCAGAGGCCCATGAAGGCCGGCACGACGGCGGGGTTGAGTGTGCCCGTCGTGCAGGTCGTGCCG
>CAIWGR010000133.1 GCA_903912275.1 uncultured delta proteobacterium | reverse complement strand
GCTACCTTGGCAATGCGATCGGGCCGCTCCACTTTGGGCTCGGTAGCGCCACGCCGCTGCGACTGACTGTCTCGTGGCTCGATGGCACCAGCACCAGCGTCGGCGTTTCGGCGGCCGGCGCAACGCTCACGCTCACCCCGACCGAGGGTCGCTGCTCGGGACGCTGAATGCAGGCCCGCTTCGATGCGCTGCGTGTTGCAGCGGCCGCAGTGAGGGACTACCTCTGCACCGTCCGTAGCCTGCGCAGGAGCCGCCATGTCGTCGCCCAAGTTCCCCGAGCCGCCTCCCTCCATGCCCGCCACGCCGATCGCCGAGGTCGACAAGGCACTCGAGAAGCTGGCGCTGAACGCAGACCGCTGGGTGAAGACGACGGTGGCAGAGCGGGTTGCGCTGCTGCGCCGCTGCATGGCCGACACCGCCGCCGTTGGCGCGGACTGGGTTGACGCAGCCTGCCGCGCCAAGGGCATCTCGCTCGAATCGCACCGGGCAGGCGAAGAGTGGACGGCCGGCCCCATGTGCATGGTCCGGAACGCGCGGCTCTTCGCAGAGGCGCTCGAGGCCGGCGCGGCGCCCACGCCCAACTGGGTAAAGGCGCGGCCCGACGGCCAGCTTGTGGCTGAGATCTTCCCGAACGGGCTGCAGGAGAAGCTCATGTTTGCCGGCATCACCGGCGAGGTCTGGATGATGCCCGGCGCGACGGCGTCGCAAGGCGCGCTCTACCGCGACAAGGCGGCGGGCAAGGTGGGCACGGGCCATGTGGGCCTCGTGCTCGGCGCGGGCAACGTCTCCTCCATTGGCCCCATGGATGCGCTCTACAAGCTCATTGTCGATGACGAAGTCGTCATCATCAAGACCAACCCGGTGAACGCCTACCTGGGGCCCTACTGGGAGCGGTCGCTCGCGGCCTTCGTGGAGGCCGGCTTCGTGGCGGTCGTTCACGGCGGCGCGGAGGTGGGCGTTCACCTGACGCAGCACCCGCTCGTCCACTCGATCCACATCACGGGATCAGACAAGACCCACGACGCCATCGTCTGGGGAACCGACCCGGAGGATGTGGCGAAGCGGAAGGCGGAGGGCCGCCAGCTCACCAACAAGCCCATCTCGTCGGAGCTCGGCTGCGTGACGCCCGTCATCGTGGTGCCGGGCAACTGGAGCAAGGCCGACATCCGCTTCCAGGCCCGCCAGGTGGCCGGCATGGTGGCCAACAACGCCTCCTTCAACTGCAACGCGGCGAAGGTGCTGGTGACCTCCAAGGACTGGCCGCAGCGGCAGGAGTTCATGGACGCCGTCTACCAGGCGCTCTCCGAGGCCCAGCCCCGCAAGGCCTACTACCCTGGCGCGCAGCAGCGCTACCGAGGATTCCTCGAGCGCTACCCGCAGGCCAAGCCCACCGCGACGGTCAGCGACGAGGTCATCCCCTGGACCCTCATCCCCGACATCACGCCGCAGGATGGCGAGTATGGCCTGACCACCGAGGCCTTCTGCGGCATCCTCGCCGAGACGGCGTTGCCGGGCGCCGACGCAGAGACCTTCCTGCGCAACGCCGTCCCCTTCGCCAACGATGAGGTCTGGGGCACCCTCTCCTGCGTGATGCTCATCGACGGCGCCTCGGCAAAGGCTGCCGCCTCGACGCTCGACTGGGCCATCGCCAACCTCCGCTACGGCGGCATCGGCATCAACATCTGGTCGGGCCTCTGCTACGGCTTCGTCTCGCCCACCTGGGGCGCCTTTCCGGGCCACACGAACGAAGACATCCGCTCGGGACGTGGCGTGGTGCACAACACCTTTCTCTTCGACCATCCGCAGAAGTCGGTGCTCAAGGCGCCCTTCCGAATCTCGCCCACGCCGGCCTGGTTTGCAGACCACAAGACGCTGCACATCCTGGGCCGCAAGATGACCGACTTTGAGGCGGCGCCGTCGTTCTTCAAACTGCTCACCAGCATCATCCCAACCGCGCTGCGAGGCTAAGCCGATGACCGAACCGGAGGCGTTGCAAACCGACGAAGCGAGCCGCACTGTGCCGATGGAGGCGAAGCCATCGCCCGCTGTTGCGCCCGATGAGGCGGCGCTGCGCGGTATCGCCGCGACCCTCTGGAAGGTGGTCGCCTTTGTGGCGCTCGTTGCAGCCCTCCGCTGGGCCTGGTTTGCATGGGACCGTTATCAGGCCAGCCTCGCCGGCTTCGATGTTGAGGTGCCCGCCGGACCGCCGCCCTCGCCACCCGGATGGGCCGAGGAGGATGCGCTGGGCTACCGCGCCTACTGCCCTCCGGACTGGGAGGTAGACAAGGATTTCACCGGTCCCTTCCAATGGAAGTGCGTCTCCAAGATGGAGGACTTGGGCCAGTACCCGCCCAACTGCAACATCATCGTCGAGCCAAAGACCCAAGCGGCGCTCTTCAACTCGTCGGAGAACTACTGGACGGAGCTCCGCGACGACATGATGAAGTCGCTCCCCAACATGCACATCCTCAAGGAAGAGGAGATCTGGTTTCAGGGTGTGAAGGGGACACG
>CAIWGR010000132.1 GCA_903912275.1 uncultured delta proteobacterium | reverse complement strand
CTTCCTCGGCCTGCTTCACATGGAGATCATCCAGGAGCGGCTCGAGCGGGAGTACAACCTCGACCTCATCACCACCGCCCCGACGGTCGTCTACGAAGTCGACATCAAAGATGGCGGCATGATTCTGGTCGAGAACCCGAGCAAGCTGCCCGACCCCACGATGATCGAGTCGTTCCGTGAGCCCTGGATCAAGGCGCTCATCCCGGTTCCTCCCGAGCATGTGGGCGCAGTCATCGCGCTCTGCACCTCACGCCGAGGCCGTCAGTTGGGGATGAACTATCTCGGCAAGACGCGGTTGCAGCTGGTCTACGAGCTTCCGCTCAACGAGGTGGTCTTCGACTTCTTCGACAGGCTCAAGTCGGTCTCGCGCGGCTACGCCTCGTTCGACTACGAACTCATCGGCTACCGCGAGGGGTCGCTCGTGAAACTCGACGTCTTGGTGAACGGCGAGAAGGTCGACGCATTGAGCATCATTGTTCATCGCGACTCGGCCTACGACCGCGGCAAGCTGCTCACCAGCAAGCTCCGTGAGATCATCCCGCGGCAGCAGTATGAGGTGGCGCTGCAGGCCGCCATCGGCAACAAGGTTGTCTCTCGTGAGACCATCCGCGCCTTCCGCAAGAACGTCACGGCCAAGTGCTACGGCGGAGACATCTCGCGCAAGCGGAAGCTTCTTGAGCGCCAGAAAGAGGGCAAGAAGCGGATGAAGCAGGTAGGTTCTGTCGAGATTCCGCAGGAGGCCTTCTTGGCCGTTCTCAAGGTAGACTGAGTCATGGCGGACGACGGCGAGCAGAAGTCGGAGAGCGTAGCCCCGGTCCCGCCAGGGAAGTCGAAGTTCCGCGAGTATGCGGAGTCAATCGGCTTGGCGGTCAGCGTTGCGCTGCTGCTTCGTGGCTTCATCGTGGAGCCCTTCCAGATTCCGTCGGCTTCGATGGAGCCGACGCTCCTGGTGGGCGACTTCCTCTTCGTCCAGAAGTTTACCTATGGCCTTCGGCTGCCCTTCACGCGGGACTATGTGGCCCGTTGGCACGACCTGAAGCGAGGCGACATTGTCGTCTTCGGCTTCCCGGTGGAGGAGGTCTCCACGCAGCTCCTCATCCGACGCTACGAAGAGGTGGCGAAGGTGGTCGAGACGACGCGGGGCAGGTTGCCCGCGACGATCGACGAACTCCGCGAGGCCGCCGCTGGCGCACTCCCGCCGGCCGTCGACGCTTGGGGCAGGGCGCTTGTTTACGAGCCGGCCGTTGGTGCGCCCCGCATCTCCAGCCTCGGGCCGGACGGTGTGGCGGCCTCCAAGGATGACCTGACCATCGACAATGCTGCCCGCTTCCCCATGGGCTGCCTCGACCCGGGTTCTCTCGGCGAGCGCAAGGACTACATCAAGCGGGTCATCGGTCTGCCTGGCGACACGGTCGAGCTTCGCAACAACCAGCTCTTCATCAATGGGCAGCCCATCTCGCGCGAGCCCATCGAGACGCCGAAGGGCGCCAAGACCTTCTACGCCTACTCGCGTGAGACGATGAGCAGTGGACCGCACTACGCGACGGGTTACTCGGGGCGCGATCCCGACTTCGGACCGATCACGGTCCGAGAGGGGAACTTCTTCGCCATGGGCGACAACCGCGACAACAGCTCCGATGGTCGCTGCTGGGGCCAGGTCCCGCAGGACAACATCAAGGGCAAGGCGCTCTTCATCTTCTTCAGCAGCGAGGCGGGAAGCGGCGTTCGCGGAGAGCGGATTTTTCAGTCGGTAGATTAGTTTGTGCGCAACCTTGTGAGGCAGGCGTGAAGTCAAAACCCGCAATCATCGCGTTGGCAGACGGACGGTTTTTTGAGGGCGAGGCGATGGGCGCCGATGGCGCAAGCGTCGGAGAGGTGGTCTTCAATACCTCCATGACGGGGTACCAGGAGATTCTCACAGACCCCTCCTACCGCGGCCAGATCCTCACCATGACGACGGTGCATGTGGGCAACTACGGCATCAATCCCTTTGATGGCGAGTCTTCCGCCCCCCATGTTGCAGGATTTGTTGTGCGTGAGGCCTCGCGCGTGGCCTCGAACCACCGGGCCACGCAGACGCTCGATGGCTTCCTCGTCGAGCATGGTGTCGTCGGGATCGCGGGCGTCGACACGCGGGCCATCACCCGTCGGGTCCGTGACGGTGGCGCCATCATGGGCTGTGTTGCGCATGGCCGCACGCGGGCCGATCTGCCCGAACTTCTCGATCTCATCGCCAAGGCGCCTGCCTACGACAGCATCGACCATGTGGCGGCCGTTTCTGTGCGGCAGCCAACCATTGTTCGCGCCGAGCCTACCGGCGACAGCTTCATGCCTACGCGTCCTGCCTTCCGTCCGCTCACAGAAGGATGGAGCGAGGAGGAGTCGGCACTGCCACTGGTCGTGGCGCTCGACTACGGGATCAAGTGGAGCATTTTGCGCCGGCTGCTCGAGCGCCCGATTCGGCTGTTGTTGCTTCCGCACACGACCTCCGCGGCGGAGCTCAAGGGCTACGGCGCGGCCGGGCTTCTGCTGTCGAACGGCCCCGGCGACCCGGGTCGCATGGACAGCGAGACGGCGGTGGTGCGGGCGTTGGTGGGTGAACTGCCCATCTCCGGCATCTGCCTCGGCCACCAGCTTCTCTGTCGTGCGCTCGGAGCCTCGACCTACAAGCTCGCCTTCGGTCACCGCGGCCCCAACCAGCCTGCAGGTCTCCGCGGCGAGGGTCGTATTGAGATCACGAGCCAGAACCACGGTTACGCGGTGCAGTGGGAGAGCATCCCGGATGCGGTGCAGGTCACCCAGCGCAACCTCAATGACGAGACCATCGAGGCTGTGGCGATGCCTGGCCTTCGGGCCTTCAGCGTGCAGCACCACCCCGAGGCCGGACCCGGGCCGCACGACGCGCTTGGCGCCTTTGCTGCCTTTCATGGTGCGCTCGGAGGAGCATGATGGCAGTGCGCGGCGGTCTCAGAGCGCTGCTGCGGGAGCACGCGGTCGCGGCGCTCTTCTTTGGACTGGTGCTGCTGGTTGCCGCGCTCTTCCGCGAGGTGCTCGCCCCCTTCTTTCTGGCGGTCTTCATCGTCTACCTGATCGAGCCGCTCGTGGCGCGGGCGAGCGTGGAGAAGGTGAAGGGGCGCCCGGTTTCGCGTGGCGTTGCGGTGGCCGGCGTCTACGGCGTCGCCATCAGTTTGACGATTGCTGCCGGCGCATTGATGGTTCCCCGTCTGGGCGAAGAGCTCCAGCGCATCGGTGACCAGGCGCCGGCGGCGCTCAGCAGTTTTCGCGCGCAACATCTGCCTGCCGCGAGCCGCTGGGTGCAGCGCCGCTTTGGCGGGCTGCTCGAGAAGGACGCAGCCGAGACAGCGCTTCGGTCGGCGGAGCGCGGCGCGCATCTCGCGGCAGAGCGCGGGGAGCAGGCTGCTGCGGTGGCCTCGGTGCTGCGGCCGGAGGAGCGTGAGCGCATGTTGGCGCTCCATGCTCCCGTCACCCAAAAAAGCCTGAAGGCGGCAGGGCAGGGGCCGGCGATTCTGCGCCTTACGCCTACCCCCGAAGGCGGCTTTGAGGTGACGACCGCGACGGCGCTGGAGTTCGAGCAGGTCGGTACCAACCGATACCGCGTGGCGCCCGCGACCGCTTCCCCTGCCGAAGAAAAACTCGACCTCGAGAGCATGCTGCTCG
>CAIWGR010000131.1 GCA_903912275.1 uncultured delta proteobacterium | reverse complement strand
GGTGGCGGTGCAGATCATCTCCACGGCACGCCAGCTTAAGTTGGTGAAGGCTGGTTATCGGACCGCGACGGAGCCTCTCAACCTGCTCGGCTCGACCATGCGCCGGTTCGACATCAACCTGGAGGTCTACGCGGGTCCTGACGGCCGCTCGGTGGAGACGGCGGACTGCACCCGTTCGGCCGCGAAGGATGGAGCGCGTCTGTGCCGGGTACCAGCGGGCGACTTCATCATGGGTGCCACGGGTGGCGCAGCGCGTGCGGACGAGGGGCCGCAACGGACGGTGAGCCTGAGCCGGTCGTTCGATGCGTATGCGACCGAGGTGACGGTATCGATGTACCGCAAGTGCGTGGAGGCTGGCGGCTGCAAGACTCCGGGGCTTGAGATTCGAGGTTCTGCAGCGGAGCCGGCGCGCGACACGGTGGTGGCGCCGAGCTGCAACTTCAACGCGCCTGGTCGGGGAGACGCCCCGATGAACTGCGTGAACCACTTCGGCGCGGAGGCCTACTGCAGCTGGGCCGGTGGCGCGCTGCCGACGGAGGCGCAGTGGGAGTATGCGGCACGCGGTGCGGATGGTCGTCCGCTGCCGTGGGGCGCGACGCCGGCCGGAGCAGATGGTTGCGACTACGCCGGCTTCGCGGGCTGCAGCGACACACCGCCTGGCGGCTCGGTTGTGGGTGAGCACCCGCTCGGACGGTCGCCCTTTGGCCTCAGCGACACGGCGGGCAACGTGGCCGAGTGGGTTCGGGACACCTACGAGTCGGGCGCCTACGCCACGCTTTCCAAGACAGATCCAATCTCCGACACGGCGCTGAGCCGGCGGGTGGTGCGCGGCGGAAGTGCGCAGGAGTTTGCGACACGCTGGAGCATCGCCTCCCGGTCGCGGCTCGATGCCAACGCCCGTGTCGCCCATGTTGGATTCCGCTGCGTTGTGGAGGCCCCATGAAGTCGCCGATTGTAAGACTGGGAATCTGGTCGCTCTGCCTGCTGATGAGCGGGGGCTGCGGCTCCATGCAGCAGGCCTACGAAAACTATGTTCGCGACGAGATCCTCAACCGCGGCCAGTGGACCATGACGGTAGACGCAGGCGTAGGTCAGCGAGGACTCGAGGGTCGGGTGACGGTGAGCGGCTGTGTCGACATTGAGCAGGAGGCGGCGCACGATGAGTTCGTGCCCATCAACCAGCCACCACAGCAGACCACGCCGACCGACGGCTACCAGCCCGTATCGCCGACGGTGCGGCCGGCCTGGACGCCGCGGGCTGCGGCCCCTGCGGTTGCGCCGCAGCCGACGCCGACCGTCTGGACGCCGGCTCCCTATCAACCGCAGCAGCCGGCCAAGCTGCCCACCTACCAGCCCGCGCCCGTGCCGGAGGCAAAGACGACGCCGGCGCCGCGCTGGAGCCCCGCTCCGGTGGTCCACGCAGCGCCTGTGCAAGGGCGTGACGTGGAGGTGGCGCCGACCCGGCCTGCGCTCGCGCCGACGAACACAACGCGGCCCGCTCCTACGATGCAGCCTGCGCCCGTGCGCACTGTGCCACAGCCAGCAGCACCCTCACTGGCGCGCCCTGCGGCACCTCCGTCGGCACCGGCCGCGCAACCTCGTCTGTCGCCCGCGCCTCCCACCGTGGCCGCACCGCATCGCGCGAGCCAGCCTGCGGCCGCGCCTGCGCCTGCTCGCTCCACCCCGCCCGTCCCACCGGTCGCGAAGCCGACGCAGGGCTTAACGCTTCCGCGCGGTGGCGTGCCGCAGACGTCGCCGCTGCAGGCCAGCCCGGCGGCAGCGCCCGTCAAGGGATCGCCGGCGCTGGCGCCTGCCGCACCCGCCGGCGCGGGCCTCCGCAAGCCCGGACGACCGCGCGTTGTGCTCCCCGGCCAGAAGCCGGAGCTCGAGGGCTCCGATGACACATCACTCCCGTCGCCCTTCCGGGCAGGCCTCACGCTGCCCATGTTGTCTGAAGGCGCGGCAGAGGCTGCGCTGGAGAGCGCGGGCGCCGCCGTCGGCCTTCGCGCGCAAAACGACAACAGCTGGAGTCAGCCTGAGACCGCTCCCGCCACACCGCCACCCGCCGGCTTCACCGTGGTTCATGTGCCGGCGCGCTACGAGAATCATTGCGAGACCTGGGGCGCGGCAGGCGTGACCGTGCGGGTCAGCGTCGGGAGTGTTGAGGCCTCTGCCACCACCGAGAAGGATGGCCGCTTCTACATCTCGGATGGCACCCAGCTCGCACGGCTGCAGGCCGCCGGCGAGGCCGGCGTGGTCACCGCAACACTCCGCGACCATACGGCACAGGCTGCGCTCCGGCTTGGAGGCCTCAACGAGGTCGCGGCCTTCCAAATCCTCGACGCGATGACCCACCCGCGGACCGAGGATGTCATCGCCTTCGTGCAGGAGTGGAAGGGCACCGAGGCGGCCAGTCTCGCGGTTGACCGCTTCGGAGGGCAGGCCTGCGGTGAGTTCCGCGCCGACTGGGACGAGATGATGGCGACCGCAGAGATGGAGCGCATCGTGGCAGTGCAGAGCCGGTATCAGGGCGCGTGGAGCGAGGTCTTCGCGGAGCCCTGCTCTCGGGAACTCTCCCTGCTGCCTACGCTGGAAGACATGGCGAGTGAGCT
>CAIWGR010000130.1 GCA_903912275.1 uncultured delta proteobacterium | reverse complement strand
CGGCGAGGCGCGAGAACTGCGCTTCAACCGCCGCGTGACCATCGGGCGTCACCCTTCGCAAGACCTTCAACTGCTCGACCGCGTGGTCTCCAAGGAGCACGCCCTGATCGAGGAGCGGACCGGCCACTTCGTCCTGCGCGACAACGGAAGCCGCAATGGCATGATGGTGAACGGCGAGCCGCTCGCGGGCTCACGCATTTTGAACCATCTCGACAAGGTCACCATCGGCTCCTCCGTCGTCACCTTTCACGCAGACCTTGCGGAGTCGAAGGCGCTTCGGACCCAGGTTGCCATCTCGCAGGAGCGAGAGGATGGCGTCATCCGCACGCGCCACCGGGAAGACTCCAACCGGCTGTTCGTCAAGGCCGACCAACTCACCGATGTCGAGCAGCTCCGCGGCGACTACGAGAAGCTCCGCATCGCCAATGAACTGAACCAGGCGCTCTCGCTTGAGTTCGACCTCAGCCAGCTGCTGAACAAGATTCTGGAGAAGGCCTTCGAGATGTTCGCAGCAGACCGCGGCGTCATCTTTCTCGTGAACCAGGAGACGGGCGAGATCGAGCCGGCCGCCTCCCGGTCCAAGTTCGAAGAGCTCTCCGCAGGACGGGCCATCCGTGTCTCTGCGACCATCCTCAAAGAGGTCGTCGAAGAGAAGGCTGCGGTCCTTTCGAGTGACGCCGCCATGGACAGCCGTTTCTCCGGCTCCAAGTCCATCATCATGCAGGGCATCAAGTCGACCATGTCGGTGCCGCTGCTCTACCGCGACCGGCTGCTCGGCCTCATTCACCTCGACTCACAGATGACCCGCGGCGCCTTCGCGCAGAAGGACCTCGCGCTCCTCTCCGGCTTCGCAAATCAGGCAGCCTATGCGATCGAGCACTCCAGCCTCGTCGCCAAGACGCAGAAGGATTTGCTCGCCCGCGAGCAGCTCGCGCGACTGCTCCCCATCGAACTCGTAGACCAGGTCATGGAGGGCAAGGTCAACATCCAACGGGGCGGCGACCTGCGCGATGCGACTGTCCTCTTCGCCGACATCCGTGGCTTCACGCAGCTCTCCGAGTCTGCGCGACCGACCGACGTCGTCAGCATGCTGAACGAATACTTCGAGGTCATGGTCGAGGTGGTCTTCAAACATGGCGGCACGCTCGACAAGTTCATCGGCGATGCGCTCATGGCCGTATGGGGCGCACCGATCTCCATCGAGGACCATGTGGCGAAGGCCGTACGCGCCGCCATCGAGATGCAGGAGGCGGTGCGTCTGCTCAACATCGAACGCTCGGCGCGTGGCGATATGGCGCTCGCAATCGGGATTGGCGTCAACACCGGCGAGATGGTTGCAGGCTACATGGGCAGCACCCGCGCCATGGCCTTCACCGTCATCGGTGACACGGTCAACACGGCCTCGCGGCTCTGCTCCAAGGCGGCACCAAACGAGGTGCTGGTGAGCGAGCCGGTCGCCTACGAAGCGGAGAGCCGCTTCACGCTCGAAGAGCTTGCTCCGCTTGAGCTCAAGGGCAAGGCCAACACGGTGCAGGTCTACCGCGTGACCGGCTTCCGGGACTCCGACTCCACCGCATCCTTCGTGCGACGTGCCGGCGTTGGCAGCACGGCGCCCCAAAACAAGCCGAGGCCGTGAGCGCGCCCGCCCGCCTCCGAAGCAGCGCGGCATGAGCCTGCCTCGCTACGAAATCGTCGACCGCATCGATGTCGGCGGCATGGCGGAGGTCTTCCGCGGCAAGGCGGTGAGCCTCGATGGCTACGAGAAGCAGG
>CAIWGR010000129.1 GCA_903912275.1 uncultured delta proteobacterium | reverse complement strand
GTTCGTGATGGAGGCCCTCTCGGTCATCATCCAGCGTTACTACTTCAAGCTGACCAAGAAGCGGGTCTTCCTGATGGCGCCCATTCACCACCACTTCGAGAAGTCGGGCTGGGCGGAGACGCAGGTCGTGGTCCGATTCTGGATCATCGCACTCCTCTTTGCGCTGGCCGCGCTCGCCAGCCTGAAGCTTCGCTGAGGCACACGATGACCCACGAACACGACGAAGAGCAGCCACGCGAAGAGACAGGTCCAGCGGCACCCATCTCGGGCCCCGTTCCGCTACCCTCGCGCATCCATCGCGGGCCCATCGATGTGGTGCTGCTGGCAGCGGTCTGCGCGCTGGTGAGCATCGGGCTGCTTACCATCTACGGCACCTCTTCGCTCAACGCCTATTTCGACCCCGCAAGCCACGGCGACAGCTTCATCTACTTCAAGAAGCAGGCGAGCGGCGCCGTCATCGGCCTCGTCCTCATGGTCATCGCCATGCGCACCGACTTCTCCGTTTACAGCAAGTATGTGGCCTACATCTGCGCAGTCACAATGGCGCTCGTGGGCCTCACCTATATCCCCGGACTCAGCCACGCTGCCAAAGGCGCCAGCCGCTGGGTCCAGATTGGTCCCGTGAACTTCCAGCCGTCCGAGCTGGTGAAGATGGCGGTCGTCATCTTCATCGCCAACTCCATCACGAAGAAGGCCGACTCGATGCGCAACCTGTTGGATGCCTTCGGTTCGACAGCCCTGGTCTTGCTCCCCTTCGTCCTGCTGCTGATGGGCCAGCCCGACTTCGGAACCACGCTCATCATCTGCACACTCACCGGCATCATGCTCTACGTCGGCGGCGCTCGGTGGGCGCCCATGGTCGGTGTTCTGCTGATCGGCATCGCGCTCGCCGTGGCGGCCATCATCCAGAAGCCCTACCGCATGGAGCGGGTGCGCACCTGGCTCGACCCCTGGGCCGACGCGAGTGACTCGGGCTACCAGCTCGTGAACAGCTTCGTTGCGCTCGCCAGCGGCGGTCTCTCGGGTGCCGGCTTCGGTGAGGGCCGTGGCAAGCTCGGCTACCTGCCCGAACTCTACAACGACTTCGTCGCCTCGTCGGTTGGCGAGGAATTGGGGCTCGTGGGCATGGCGCTGCTCTGCATCCTCTACCTGATCATCCTCTGGCGCGGTGTCGTCATCGCCTTCGAGGCGCGCGATTCCTTCGGCGCCTTCCTCGCCTTCGGCATCACCCTGCTGATCACCATCCAGGCCGGCTTCAACCTCTGCGTCGTGACCGGCATCGCGCCCACCAAGGGGCTCACGCTTCCGCTCGTCTCCTACGGCCGCACGAGCCTCATGATCGTCCTCGCCTGCGTTGGCATTCTGCTCAACATCTCGCAGCGAAACCCCGATCTGACCAAAGCACGGTCGACCGCGAAGGAGCAGCAGTATCTCGAGAACACGCTGCGGCACACCGAGCTTCGGTTCCGTCAGCTGCGTGCCCAGCAGTCCAAGCGGAGGCCCACCTAGATGGCCAAGTCTGCAACCATCATGCTGGCGGGCGGCGGTACGGGCGGCCACGTCTATCCCGGGCTCGCGCTCGCCGAGGCATTGGTCGCGCTCCGGCCCGAGGTGCGCATCGTCTGGGTGGGTTCAAGCGACCGCATGGAGGCCCGCGTTGTCCCGGCGGCCGGACACCCCTTCGAGCCGCTCACGCTCGGCTTCCTCAAGGGCACCAGCGGCATGAAGCGGCTCTCGAGCCTGGCCAAACTCCCTCTCGCTGCGGTGCGCGTGGTGCAACTCTTCGCGCGCTATCGCCCCGCAGCCGTGGTCGGCCTCGGCGGCTATGTGGCGGGCCCGCCCTGCCTCATCGGCGCGCTCCTCGGCTGCCCCGTTTTCCTGCTCGAACAGAATGCGATCCCCGGCCGCACAAACCGCTTCTTGGCACGCTTCTGCCGCCGCATCTTTGCCACCTTCGCGCAGGCCGCTGCCTACTTCCCAGCGGGACGGGTCGAGGTGGCCGGTAACCCGCTCCGTGGCGCCGTGCTCGATGTCGCCACCCGCGGGGTAACACCTGCGCCCGACGGTCCGCTCCGGCTCCTGGTTGTCGGAGGAAGCCAGGGGGCCCGCTCCCTCAACGAGGGGCTGCCGCAGGTCTTCGGGCTGCTACGGCAGCAGGGCGTGCAGCTTGCCATCACCCATGTCTCCGGCAGCGGCGCCGCAGACAAGGTGCGGCGTGCATACGAGGCTGCCGGCGCTGAGGCCACCGTGGTCGCCTATGTGGACGGGATGGCTGCGACCTATGCGCAGACCGACCTGGTTGTCTGTCGCGCCGGTGCGACCACCATCTCAGAGCTGACCGCCATCGGATTGCCGGCCGTCTATCTGC
Organism: uncultured delta proteobacterium; assembly: GCA_903912275.1. GTDB lineage: Bacteria > Myxococcota_A > Bradymonadia > REDH01 > REDH01 > CAIWGR01. Next base: position 5,624 of record CAIWGR010000129.1, on the reverse strand, counting down.
CATTTCCCGCCGCGGCGGACGATCACCAGACCCACAACGCCCGCGCCGTCGTAGACGCCGGTGGCGGCCTGATGGTCACCGATGCCGCGCTGCTCGCAGATCCGGCGGCCTTCGCCGCGCAATTGCGGGTGCTTGTCGAAGACCGTTCTGCGCTCGTGGCCATGGGTGTGAACGCCCGCACGCTCGGTCGGCCGGAGGCAGCCCGCGATGTCGCCCGCGCCATCCTCAGCGCCATCGGCCTGCCGGCAACGGAGCAGCCATGAGGGTGGAAAGTTGCGCGCGATCCTGCGGGGTCCGAGAGTGTCATACGCTGCAGCAGTCGAAGATCGACAGGTCAGAGGGGCGGTCCATCCGTCCGAACAGGGAGCAGACGCCATGAGTCGTTGGAACGGAAAGCGGGTCTTTGTCGCCTATGGCGGTGAGAGTTCGGAGCGGGAGATCAGCCTGCGCACGGGACTGGCGCTGGCGAATGCGCTCACCGAGGCCGGTCTTGCCCCGCAGCTCATCGATGTCACCCGCGCCACCATCGGCGCCCTCATCGAGGCCCGTCCCGATGTGGTGCTGGTAGCGCTGCACGGCCACCTCGGAGAGGATGGCGCGCTGCAGGGACTGCTCGAATGGATGGGCGTCCCCTACACAGGCTCCGGCGTCTTGGCCTCGGCACTCGCGATGGACAAGCTCCGCACCAAGCAGGTGCTGGTCGCCCACAACATCCCAACCCCCGCCTGGGAGGTCTGGACAGAGGCGAAGGGCGACGCGCTCCCCGCGCTCGGCCTGCCCTGCGTGGTGAAGCCGTCGCTCGACGGCAGTTCGGTCGGCATCTCGTTGGTGAAGAGCGCCGCCGAGTGGCCCGCAGCCGTCGCCGCCTGCCGCGCAGCCCGTGGCGCTGTGCTGGTGGAGGAGCAGATCGTCGGTCGCGAACTCACCGTCGCCATCCAGCAGGGCAGGGCGATGGGCATCATCGAGGTGATGCCCGCCGAGGAGTTCTACAACTTCGACGCGAAGTACCAGCGCGGCGACACCCGCTACCTCTTCCCCGCGCCGCTCGACGAGGCGCTCGCCGCCAGCGTCCGCGATGTCGCTGAGCGCTCCTATGCAGCGGTCGGCTGCCGCGGTGTCGCCCGCGTCGATGTGATGCTCCGGCACGACGGCGCCCCCTTTGTCCTCGAGGTCAACACGGTGCCCGGCATGACCGCCACCAGCCTCGTCCCGAAGGTCGCCGCCGGCATCGGCATCCCCTTCCCCGCATTTGCAGTCGCCATGCTCGAGTCGGCTACCACCGACGCAGCAGCCCTCGGCCAAGGAGGCCAGTCATGACCACACGTGAGCGTCTTCGCGTTCTTTCCGATGACACTTCGGGCGCCGACGGTGCGGGTGAGTCCGGCGCCGTCCCGACGCCGGCGAGGCCGGTGGTTCGTGCGCGCAAGCCGGGTGTTGCGGGCCCGCGTCGGCTCGTGGTCGACAAGAGCCGTCAAGCGCCGGGGCCAACCCGGCTCAGAGCGGTCGAAATCGCCAAGATGGCGGCCGGCCTCCTCGGAGCACTGCTCATCCCGGCCGCGGTCTTCGTCGTGGCCGATGAGGCCTTTGAGTCGCGCTTCTTTCTCGTTCGCGAGGTCGAGGTGACGGGGCTCAAGCAGGTCGACCGGATGGCTGTCGAGCGGGCTGCCGGCCTCGAGCATCCTCGGAGCGTGCTGACACTGCGGGCGGAGGAGATGCAGGCGAGCATCGAGACCTTGCCCTGGGTCAAGAGTGCGGCCGTCGACGTATCGCTCCACGGGCGTGTCGTCATCGCCGTTCAGGAGGCCGAGCTTGCGGGCGTCGTCTCCGCCGGAGAACTCTACCTGATGGACAGCGGTGGCGAGCCCATCCGCCGCTGGACACCCGCTGACGGCCTCGCAGGCCCGCTCTTCGTCGGCTTCGACAAGGAGAGCGAGGGCGGAATCCGCATCGATCGCGCTGCATGGCTCCGAGCGCGTGCGGTCCTTCTTGGCTTCGAAGGCAGCGAACTCGGCAAGCGGTTCAAGGTCGCGGAGGTGCAGGCCGCAACGGGCAACTCCTTCCGGCTCCTGCTCTCGACCGGAACCGAGGTCCGTCTCCGCGACGACCGCCTGCCCGAGCGTCTCGCGAGACTGACCGAGGCCTTCGCCCAGCTCGACGCGCGGCATGAGACGCCCGACTACCTCATGCTCGACGGCGACAGCCTCCAGCAGGTGGTCTTCCGAGCCCGGCAGGTCGCGTCGATAGAGACGCCTGTCACCGACAAGAACTGAAACAGCGAACGCGGAGCAAGCAGATGAGCGACATTCGGGTTGTAGGTTCTATCGACATCGGACATCAGTCCATCAAGGCTGTCGTCGCGCGCGTCACGGGCGAGGCCGTCGAGGTCAAGGGAGCGGGCAAGGCCCCAACCCGTGGCCTCCACGATGGCAAGGTCGTCGATATCGAGGCCCTCGGCAAGGCGGTCCGCCAGGCGCTCGACGAGGCCCAGTTCTCGGCGGGTCAGGCGGTGAGCCGCGTGGTCGTCACCATCTCTCCGCGCGCCAAACGCGGAAGCAGCGTCGAGGTGGAGCTCCCCATCAAGGGCAAGAAGGTAACGCAGTCCGATGTGGCGCAGATCATGCGTGTGGCCCGCCAGATGCCAGCCGGCTCGGCCGACGCCGTGATGCACACCGAGGTCCATGAGTTCGTCGTCGACGACCAGGGCGGCATCGACAACCCGGTCGACATGACCGCCTCATCGCTCCGCCTGCGCGGCTACAACATCACCGCGCCGGCGGTCGACCTCGACTGCGTCCGGCGCGCTGTCTCGAAGTGCAACGTGGAAATCCTCCGCATCGTCCAGGAGGTGCACGCCTCCGGCTTCAGCGTACTCGACCCTGCCGAGCGCGATCTCGGCGTCGTCCTCGTCTCGTTCGGCGCCGACACCACCAAGATTGCCATCTGGGCTGGCGGCGTCCTCGTTCGCAACGCGACCATCCCCGAAGGCGGCCGCGCCATGACAGACTCGCTGGCGGTCGCAGGCCCCTTCACCACCGGTGTCGCGGAGCGGGTGAAGACGGAGTACGGCGTCGCCTCGGTCGCCGCCGGCAGCAACGAGAACGGCGTCCAGGTGCCCTCCCGCGGGCGCGGCCAGATTGCCGTCACCACCTCGTTCGTTGCGAGCATCCTCGAGCCACATGTCTTCGAGATCCTCCGCGTCGTGCGCCGTGAACTCGAACTCTCCGGGTACAGCGACATGGTCAAGGCCGGCACGGTGCTGACAGGCGGTGCGGCGGCGCTTCCCCACATCGACGAGGTCGCGCACCAGGTCCTCGGGGGTCTCGTTCGCATCGGCCATCCGCACAGTGTGAGCGGCATCTCAGACCTAGTCCGCAACCCCGAGTATGCGGCTGCAACCGGCGCGCTTCAGATGCTCTGCGAGAGCGATGCGAGCCACCTCTACGACCCGGACGCGGAGAATGCCCGGACGCTCGGCGCCCGGGTTCGACAGCTCCTCAACTGGCTCTTCTGATTTCCTCTGGCGCGGCCCCGGCGCCGTCCAAAAGAATACTCCCAACCCCGTCCCGCGACCCGCTGTCCGGGCATCCATCGAGAGGTCTTCCGTTGTTCCCGCAGGAGGCGATCCAAAAGGATCGCTGAATCAAAGAGTTGGATCTTTTGCCCGCATCGACTGAGCGGGCAGACGAGCACCAAAGGCCCCGTTTTTCTTCGTTGTCGCTCGATCTTTGCGGTGGTACACGCCGCCGCGGCTCGGGTGAAAGTGTTGCAAAAGCAACCAAGTGGACGGGCCTCTTCGGCAGGCGCCCCGGCGGGGTTCGTGTCGTGCTCGGCGACTGTTTGCATGGCTCCGGCCCCTTGATTTGCCCCTCGTTTGTCCCCCTTGACTTGTGCCGCAGGCTGCATCGCGCCGCGGAGACCGCCGTCCCCACACTGCCATTCCTGTCTGCCGACCGAGAGGTTTTCGATGTTCATGTTCGATGAGAAGCCGTCCAATCGTGGTGCCCGTCTCAAGGTCTTCGGCGTAGGCGGAGGTGGCGGAAACGCGCTGAACACCATGATCGCTGCCGGTCTCGAGGGCATCGATTTCATCGCGGCCAACACCGACATGCAGGCGCTCGAGCGCAACCTCGCCCCCGTGAAGATTCAGCTCGGTGCCGACCTCACCAAGGGCCTTGGCGCAGGTGCCAATCCCAACGTTGGCCGCGAGGCCGCGCTCGCCGATGAGGCCCAGATCCGCGCCGCGCTCGAAGGCTCCGACATGGTCTTCGTGACCGCCGGCATGGGCGGAGGCACCGGCACAGGCGCAGCCCCCGTTGTCGCCCGCATCGCTCGCGAGCTCGGCGCGCTGACTGTCGGCGTCGTCACCAAGCCCTTCCAGTTCGAAGGCAATCGACGCGCACGCGCTGCGGCCGAAGGGCTCACGGCGCTCCGGAAGGAGGTCGACACCCTCATCGTCGTCCCCAACTACCGGCTCCTCTCCACCGTCGGCGCCAACGCAACGCTGCTTGAGGCCTTCCAGCAGGTCGACGCGGTGCTCCTCAATGCCGTGCAGGGCATCTCCGACCTCATCGCGGTCGGCGGCTACATCAACGTCGACTTCGCCGACGTCCGCTCCGTCATGAGCAACATGGGCCTTGCGCTCATGGGCACCGGCCGCGCCTCCGGCCCCGGTCGCGCAACCGAGGCAGCCTCCATCGCCATCTCGAGCCCGCTCCTTGAGGGCGCCTCCATCGATGGCGCCACCGGCGTCCTCATCAATGTCACCGGCGGTCTCAACCTCGGCATCCACGAAGTGAACGCTGCAGCCGAGATCATCAACAATGCCGCCGACCCCGAGGCCAACATCATCTTTGGCGCGGTCATCGACGAGTCCATGGAGGACGAGATCAAGGTCACCGTCATCGCCACCGGCTTCGACCGCCCCGAGATCGTGACCGGCACACCCACCCGTCTTGCCACCGTCACCCAGCCTGCGACCCCTGCGACCGGCGTCGCCGATACCGGCCCGCAGCGCACCCTGAACCAGAGCGAGATGGCGCCCGCCTCGGGCCAGTTCGCCGCCGTGGCCCAGGCCGCACCCGCCGTTCAGCCCCCGCCGTTGCACCGCGCGCCCCGCTCCGAGATGGCGCCCCAGCAGGTATCTGCCCAGGTCTTCTCGGCCCAGCCGCTCCCGGCCTCGCCCCGCATCGCCCGCGTCACCGCCCCCACCCAGGCGGTCGCCGATGACGCTGCGCTCCGCGCCCTCTTCGCAGAGGCGACGGTGCAGGACGATCAGGAGTTGGGTGTCGTCCTCCGTGGTCGCGACTACTCTGGCAAGAAGTAGCGCCGCCCGGTGACAGCCTCCCCCCAAGTCGCCGTCCTGCTCTATGAACCGCAGGACCCCATCAACATCGGATCGGTCGTCCGCGCCTGCAACAACTGCGGCTGTGACGACCTGCGCCTGCTCAGGCCGCGAACCGCCGAGGCCCGCGCGGTCCTCATCTCCGCGCCGCACGGAGAGGCCTTCTTCCGCGCCTCGGTGACCATCCACCATGATTGGGAGCCGGCCGCAGAGGGACTCCACCGCGTCATCGCGGTCTCCGGCCGTAGCCACGCTACGCGGACCCCCGTCATGACGCTCGATG
>CAIWGR010000128.1 GCA_903912275.1 uncultured delta proteobacterium | reverse complement strand
CCTTGCTGGGCCAGCTCCAGCTCTTCCCTGACCAGCGTCGAACGCTTCAGGCCGACCTGCAGGGTCGCGTGGCCGGCGCCTTCGAGCCATCGGACCAGCTGGGAGATCTGGGTCGAGCGGCCTGAGCCGTCGGCGCCTTCGACGACGATGAGCTTTCCGGCGAGTTTGTGGACGTCCTCGCCCGGCAATCCGTGGCCGAGGAAGCGCTTCGCGGTGACGCGCGGGACGACGACGTTCGCTGCCGGAATATCCTTCCTCCGAGGCGATCTTGGAATTTTGGCGGGCATGACGATGGTCAACGGGGTGGGTTCGCCGCGAACCGCTTCAGGTCGATCCGGGTCGAAACCAGTTTGCGGACCAGGCCCTGCTGCTCCTCGATGCGTTGGTTCGCGTCCATGATGGTGAAGCGGAACTCGGTGCTCATGGCCAAGTATTGCTCGAAGATACGGCCTTGGAAGATCCGGAAACTCTCGTAGGGATCCGATGACAAGTTCATGTCCATCCCGGCCTCGTGATGTTTGAGCACGGGCCGGTTGTCGAGGATCCGGGCCAAAGAGACCTCGAGGTCGGCGCGAAAGAAGAACGTCAGGTCCGGCAGCGCTGCGAACGAGTAGAGCCCGCGGACCCAATCGGGCGGACAGCCCCGCACGACGTCGCGCGCGAACGCGGTGAAGATATACCGATCGCAGAGGACCACGTATCCGGCCCGGAGCAGCGGCACCAATTGGCGCTCGTAGCGATCAGCAAAATCGGTGGCGTGGATCAGGCTGAAGGTGGTCGGCGTGAGCAGATTCTGTTTCTTGCCTTTGCTGGTCGCGCTTTTCACGAGCGCGGACGAGTTCCATTCCGAGAAGAAGACTCGGCAGCCCTGCTGCTCGAGCCACTTGAGGAGGAGGTGGACCTGGGTAGATTTACCGGAACCGTCGAGGCCCTCGACCGCGATCAGCCGGCCGGGGAACCCCAGTTCCGAGAACGTTTTCGTCATCGCAGACCGAACTTAGGGACCGACCACCCGGAGACAACGAGTATTTGACCCTTGCATCGGCCCAACCCACGAAAGAGCAGTGTGACCCACGACGACGGGTGTCCCGTCAGCCCAAGCGGCCTGCCTCTTCCGGACGGAACCGGGGTTTTGGTTCGAGAACTGCTAGCATGAGTTCCGCAGCGCTGCGGATGTTTTGCCGAGATTTATGGGGTTTACTTGGCCGAGGCTATTTTCCAAGATGGGTAGAGGCTTTTGAACGTTCAAAGCGCGGCCGTGTCTTCAACCGATGGGCCAACACAAAGATCTGTCGCAAGCCGTGCGTCCGGCGACAGACCGCATTCCGAACGACCGTGCTGAAGCCGACCCTCTGTACCACAACCGTGATGAGCGATATTGGATCCAAACGCTGCGCCTGTTTCGTGCTTTCCGGACTGGTGTTGTCGGCGGTACCGGCGTTGGGGGTGGATGCTGAAGATATCCTCAACTTCAGTTGGGGGCGGTTCAGCCTCAAGCCGCAGTTCGCCCTGACCGAGATGTACACCGACAACTTGACGTTCGGGAACAATTCCGTCACGTCGAGCCAGATTTATAGACCGCTGCTGGGATTCGACCTGGCCGGGACTCCGGTTCTTGGACCTGCCACGACGAACAGCTCGGTCATCCGTCGGCAAGAGAGCGACCTCGTCACCACGTTGAGCCCCGGCGCACGGATCAACTTTGGTGCAGGCGGCGCGAATCTGCTTTCGCTCGAGGTCGTCCACGACCAAGTGGCCAACCTCGACCACTCCTATGCCGACACATCCCAGGAGCACATCCGGTTCCGGGCCGAACTGGAGCGCAGCCGGCTCAAGCTTTCCGGGAAAAGCCAACTGGATTACCTATCCGGCCTCTTGGGAGGTTCCCTGTACGCGGGCACCTCAGGGACATTGATCAAGCGCAGGTCTTGGTCGGACGATTACAAGTTGACCTACGATTCGAGCGGGAAGACTGATATCTACATAAGCGCTTCCAACAGCGAGACCGACTATCAACAGGGGACCCCGCTGCTCGACTACAACACATGGAGAGGTTCGTTGGGCACCAGCTACAAGATGACCGCGAAAGTCGCCTTGTTCTCGGAAGGGCACTATGGACAGACCGCGGTGAACCCCAACATTGACTCCCAGCCCAAAGGGCCTCATTCGACGTTCTATGGAGGCTATGTCGGTCTGCGGGGCGAGTTCACGGCGAAGATCACGGGGACGGTCAAATTCGGATACGAGACGCGTGATTTCGCAGGGGCCAGCAATGCCTCGGGTTCCGGGACCCCGGCGGTCGAGGCCAGCCTGGCCTACGTGCCCCGACCCAAGACACAGATCGCGCTCAACTACAGCCGCCGGACCGATGTCTCACCGCAGATCAGTTCCCAAGGGTTGACCTACGATTCTGTGGGCATCACGGCGGTGCAGGTCGTCGGCAACAGCGGCAAGTGGTCGATCCAAGGGAACGTCGCCCTCAACGGTTCCGATTACGGCGATATCCCGACGACCTTGCCGGTCTTGGCCACGGATGCCAGTGGACAGGTCATCTTCGATCGCCTCGGGAATGCCACCTATAAGGGGGTCCTGGGCAACGCGGGGCGATCCGATCGGACATTGACCCTCGGGGCGGGCCTCGTCTACCAACCGTTCTTGTGGTTGTCCGGGACGGTCTCATATCAGTATGAGAGCTTCTCGCTCGATTTCCGGGACGCCGCCTATGCATCGCTCCATCCGTTGATCCCGTACGACAACCATATCGTAGCTCTTCGTGTCGCGGTCGGTTTTTGAACTATGAGAACAATCCAAACGACTTATCCAAGGGCCGGCCTATGGATCCTGCTGGTCCTTGCCTCGCTGGCATTTATGCGGGCAGGAGCAGCCGACACCGCCCGGAAGATCGTCCCCAACGATCTCCTCTTCATCAGGGTGTACAACGAACAAGAGATGACCGCGGAGAAGAAGGTGAACGCCGACGGATTCATCAATTACACGTTCGTCAAGGAGATCAAAGTCGGTGGCAAGACCACGGCGGAGGTCGAGAAAGAGATCCGCGACATCCTCGACAAAGACTACTTCGTGAACCCGGAGGTGAGCGTCGAGGTGAAGCAGTACGATGTCCAATACGTCACCGTCACCGGGCAGGTGGGCCGGCCTGGCAAGGTCGAGATCCCGCCCGACCATCTGATCGATGTCGTCGAGGCGATAGGCGCTGCCGGAGATTTCACGCGTTTGGCCAACAAGAAGGACATCAAGGTCCGGAACAACAAGACCGGAGAGAGCATGAAGTACTCCTATGACGGGCTGCAGAAGCTCGCCGAGAACGGCAAAAAGGTAATCTTGGAGCACGGAGATGTCGTGAACGTCGGTGAATCCACATTCTGACCGTTGATCCTATGGAAGATAATCTGAGTGCCAAGAGCCAGGAACCGGGGTCCGAAAGCGCCAACCCGACCCAATTACGTGATTATTGGTTTGTCGTCCTCGAGCGCCGGTGGCTCATCATCGCCGTCTTCCTTTCCTTCGTCTTGCTGGGCGTCGTGTATTCCTTCCGTGCCACCCCGATCTACCAAGGGGTCGCCCGGTTGCAGATAGACCCCGAGACCGCCGGCGTCCTCTCCGTCAAGGACGTTATCTCGATGGGGAACAAGGACATGGAATATCTCCAGACGCAGTACAAGAACATGGTCTCGCGGACACTGATCGAATCACTCGTCGCTAAACTGCGCCTGGAAGACGACGATCGCTACAAAAGGGCCATGGACAAGACCAAGGCTGTACTGGAAGACATCAGAATCGTCCCGATACGCCTCACCCGGTTGGTCGAGGTCCAGGCAAACCATCCGAACCCCCGGACAGCCGAGAACATGGCCAACACGTTGCTCGAACTGTTCCTCCAGCAGAACATCGACCGGAAGACTTTGAAGGCGATGTATGGCTTCCACATGCTGCAACAGGAAGCGACCGCGCAAGAGGCGGACCTCACCGCCGCGATCCAGAGCCTCCAGAT
>CAIWGR010000127.1 GCA_903912275.1 uncultured delta proteobacterium | reverse complement strand
CCGACATATTCGGTGACGGCGGCCGCGGTGGCGCCGCCCAAGACACCAAAGGTGGCGATGACGGTGGTGCCCCAGCCGCGGCTCTTCGCAGGCATGGACTCCATGACGAGTGTGATTCCTGCTCCCAGTTCGCCGGCGAGTCCAAAGCCGGCGATGAAGCGGAGCGTCGCGTAGGTCGGCACATCGTGGACAAAGGCGTTGGCGAGGTTGGCGAGGGAGTAGGTGAGGATGGAGCCGTAGAGCACGGAGAGGCGGCCGCGCTTGTCGCCGAGGACGCCCCAGGCGAATCCGCCGATGAGCATGCCCGCCATCTGCCAGTTGAGCAGGTGCAGGCCGACGTTGGTGAGTTCGTCGCCCTTCAGGCCGAGCGACTTGAGGCTGGGGATGCGGACGACGCCGAAGAGGACAAGGTCGTAGAGGTCAACGAAGTAGCCGAGCGCTGCGACAATAACGAGGAGAGTAACTGCGCGGCGGCTTGCCGGCGTTGCGGGGAGCGTATCTGTCATCGTGTGTAGAGGTCCGTGCCCGTTGTGGATGCTGTGTTGTTCACAAAGACGGGCGCGCCGAGGATGGGGGTCCAGCTCTCGGCGAAGATGGCGCCGCCGAAGCCGCTGCCGACGGTTGCAGCGGGGCCTCCGTAGGCGTTTCCGCCGGGGTTTCCGCCGGTGGCGGCGTTGCTGTCGAAGATGCAGCCGTTGATCTCCATCGCGCCGCCCGTGATGGCGCCGCCGGCGTAGAAGAAGATGGCGCCGCCGAGCCCTGCGCCGCCTCCGCCGCCTGAGCCCGCGCTGCAGCAGCCTGTGCCGCCGTTGCCGCCTGCGTAGCCGCCTGCAGCACCTGCGCCCGCATCACCGCCGCCCGTGTCTGCACCTCCACCTCCGCCGCCGCCACCGTAGCCGCCGATGCCGCCGGGGCCGGCCGTGCTGCTCGCGCCGCCGCCACCACCGCCGCCACCGAAGCCGCCCGTGCCGCCGACCGTGGCTGCGAGTCCTCCTGCGCCGCCGGTCGCTCCGCCGCCGTTGCCGCCGGGGCCTTCGAAGGCACCGCCGTTCACGGGGCCTGCGCCCCCGCGACCGCCTGCTGCTGTGTTGGCGAGGAAGATACAGCTGCCCGTTGTCACGGCGTTGAGCCGGACCGTGCCATGGTCGGAGAAGATGGCGCCGCCGAGTCCTGCGCCGCCGCCGCCGCCGCCGCCGCCGCCGGGGTTGCTCCCGTTGGCGCCGTCGCCGCCGTTGGCCTGGTTGTTGCGGAAGGTGAGGTCGGTGCCGTCGAAGGTGCCGTTGGCACGGATTGCACCGCCGCCTTCTCCCGTGACGAGACCGCCGGAGAGTTCGAGGTTGTTGAGTTCCAGCGCAGCGGTCGCGGGGAGGTCGAAGATGCGGTCCTGGCCGGTCGCCGCGATGATCGCGCGGGGGCAGCCTAGCACCGCAACGCTGCCCGCGATGTCGAGGTCGCCGGTGAGCCCCAGATCTTCGCCGGCGCCCGCGATGGTGAGGTCGTAGGTGCCGACGGGCAGCGTGACGAGGCCCGCTTCGGAGCCGGCCGTGCAGTCACCGTTGGCGGGCCGTCCGCTGGCAGCGAGGATGGCTTCGCGGAGGGAGCAGGCGCCGTCACCGGTCACCTGATCGAGCGAGATGGTGACGCGGATGCCGGCGTCGCATCGGTCTGCTGACGCATCCGGCGTTGTGTCTGCGATGGCGGTGTCGTCGGGCGTGGTGTCTGCGACGGCAGTGTCGTCGGGCGTTGTGTCTTCGATGGCGGTGTCGTCGGGGGTTGTGTCTGCGACGGCGGTGTCGTCAGGGGTGGTGTCTGCGACGGCGGTGTCGTCAGACGTCTCGCTATCCGCATCTGCTGACCCGAGTTCGGGTCGCTCGGTGTCGGTGGCGTCGGCGTCCAAGGTGTCTGGAACCGTGAGTTCATCGCTGGCGCAGGCGACAAGCAGGAGCAGAAGGGGCAGGGCAGATTTCGAGCGGAGCATGTGCGGCCTCCAAGCGAAGCGTGAGTGTTCAGGGTACCACGCGGGCGGAGATGCTGTCGACGGCGATGAGGTGGGGGCGAGGCCGCGTTTCGGCATTGAAGCAGGGAGGGAAGACGGTCTAGAAGGCTCGCGCAACTTCCTCTGCTGAGGTGTCTGATGTCCGCGATCCCGCCTGCGCTTCCGCCCACGTTTGGAACCCCTGGCGCCGCCGGATCGCGCCGCATGCTGCTGCTCGGCTCGGGAGAACTTGGCCGTGAGGTGGTGATTGAGGCGATGCGGCTCGGCATCGAAGTCATCGCCTGCGACCGCTACGCCGGCGCGCCTGCCATGCAGTTTGCCCACCGGAGCCATGTGTTCGACATGCTCGACGGCGCCCAGGTCCGCCGCGTCATCGAGCTCGAGCGGCCGCACTACATCGTGCCGGAGATCGAGGCGATCGCGACGGCCACCTTGGTGGAGCTCGAAGGTGAAGGCTGGAATGTGGTGCCCTCTTCGCGGGCGGCATCTCTGACGCTGGAGCGCGAAGGCATCCGCCGTCTTGCGGCAGAGGAGCTCGGCCTGCCGACAAGCCCCTACCACTTCGCTTCGACGCTGGCGGAGCTCCGCGAGGGCGCCGCCGCGGTCGGCTTCCCCTGCGT
>CAIWGR010000126.1 GCA_903912275.1 uncultured delta proteobacterium | reverse complement strand
TGCCCGCTGTGGAAGAAGGTCGCAAAGAGCGCACCGCGGATGGCGCCATCAAGGTTGGCATCCTCGAGGATGATGTTGGCCGACTTGCCGCCAAGCTCCAGCGTGACCGGCTTGAGCCGATCGGCCGCAATCCGCATCACCGCCTGGCCCACCTTCGACGAGCCCGTGAAGGCAATCTTGTCGATGTCGGGGTGGCTCACCAGCGCAGCGCCCAGCTCGTCCGAGGGGCCGGCAATGACGTTCAACACACCGGCCGGAACACCGCAGGCAAAGGCAATCTCGGCCAGAATGAGCGTGCTCACCGGCGTCAGCGGCGAGGGCTTGAGCACAATCGAGCAGCCGGCCGCCAGCGCAGGTGCAACCTTCCAGGTCGCCGCAGCGAGCGGGAAGTTCCACGGCGTAATCGCCGCCACCACACCGATGGGCTGCTTGATGACCAGGTTGCGCGACTCGACCGGCACAAACTCCGCATCCTCGGTCTCGGCCACAAAGCCTTCGATGAGGTCGGCGTAGTAGGTCAGCGTCTGCATCGAGGCCGGGATGTCGGCCATGTTGGCCTTCCGGAAGGTGCCGCCGCTGTCCTGGACCTCGTAGAGCGCAAGCTCGTCCTGACGGTCGACCAGCATCTCGGCCATCTTCCGCAGGATCGCTGCACGCTCCGAGGCCGGCTTGTTGCGCCAGACACCAGAATCAAACGACCGCCGCGCCGCAGCGACTGCCGCGTTCACGTCGGCCGTTCCGCCCGCCGAAATCACCGCCCAGACCTCTTCGTTGGCCGGGTTGATGCTCTCGTAGGTTTCGCCAGTTGCTGCGGGGCGCCACGCCCCGTCGATGAAGAGTTCAAACGACTGCATGGACACTCCGCTCGTCAAAAAGGAATTAGCCGCCAACCTGCGGGAAGATCTCCTTCATCTTCATCGCCATCGGGATGCTGCCCGAGATCTTCATCTTGCCCGTCATGTAGGCCATCTGGCCGCTGAGCTCGCCGTTCGACATCTTCACGAAGTTCTCGCCCGTCATCTTGATGGTCGTGGTCGGAGCAGCGTGCGCGCCCTTGGCGTACGACATGCCGTTGTCCTTCACTTCCACATGGTGGATGCCGGCCTCAGCGAGGTCGAACTGGAACACCGCAGACACGCCTTTGGCGCCGGCTTCCACGAAGCGCTTGTCGAGGGTGGAGAAGTACTCTTCAACGCTGGCTACCTTAAACGACATCGCGACCTCTCAGCGGGTTTGGGGAGACTAGAACGCGTTCTAGCGACTCTTATTCCTGCCGTTCGCCCCCGACGATGTCAAGGCGCATCGCTGCCGGAGGCGCCCCTTAGAGCGTCGCGCCGCCGTCTACCCGCATCACTTCGCCCGTGATGAACGAGGCCTCATCCGAGCCCAAGAAGGCAATCGCCGACGACACCTCGCTCGGCTGACCGTAGCGCCCGATGATGCTCATCATCCGCATCATCAGCGTCACGTCGCTGCCCTCCATCGGCTTGAAGTTCTTGATGAAGGGGGTCTTGATGCCACCGGGGCAGACCGCGTTCACACGCACCTGACGGCTCGCATACTCCATCGCCAGCGCCTTGGTCAGCATCACCACGCCACCCTTGGAGGCGCAGTAGGCCGCCGCATAGGGGTGGGCTTCGAGGCCGGCAATCGAGGCCACATTCACGATGTTGCCCTGGGTCTCCAGCAGGTGGGGAAGGGCGTGGCGGGCCGTGTTGAAGGGGCCATGCAGGTTGACGCCGAGCGTCCGCGCGAAGTTCTCCGGCGTCTCCTCGGTGGTGTGCACGAAGCCGCCAACGCCGGCCACATTCACCAGCACATCGAGCTTGCCGCCCCAGGCGACCGCCGCTGCGATGAGCTCGCCGCAGGCCTCGTAGTTCGAGACATCGGTCTTCATCGCCCGCGCCTGACCGCCTGCGTCGGTGATGAGCTTGGCCGTCTCGGTCACCCGCTCCAGATCCCAGTCGGAGGCCAGCACCTGGCCGCCCTCTTCCGCGATGCGGATCGCTGTCGCCCGTCCGATGCCCGATGCAGCACCCGTCACCACCACCACTTTGCCGTCAAATCGAGCCATCATCCGCTCCGCAGTTCGAGGAGGCCACAGGCCTCAGACAGGAGCGGAACTAACACGCGCTAGAACATGTTTCAATCAGCGCGACGACCCTCAGGGGGTGATGTTCACGTTCAAGATGTAGGCTCCCAGCGTGTAGTTGAAGAAGCCGTCGGCCACGATGAAGTAGTCGCGCGTCACGCCGCTGCTGTTGGTCACCGTCGCCGCGCCGTCGTCTGCGTAGGAGCGGCAGCTGGTGTCTGGCGCGCCGCAGTCGTCGAAGATGGCCACCGCCGTATCCCAGCCGACGGGGCTGGTGCCGTTCATCGTCGCCGAGAGCGTCGCGCCGTTCGGCACGGCCACCACGTAGGTCAGGTCGCGGCCCGACTGTGCCGACGGAAAGCTCCCGAAGCGGAGGCAGGTGCCGTGAAGGCCGTCGTAGTAGTTCTCGCTCGTCGTGGTGTCGCCCGTGTAGCTCCCCGCGCCGTCGAGCCGGATGGCGTTGGCGCAGGTGTGACCCTCGGGCAACGTGGCGAGGTCGTTGAGCTCCACCGAGAGAAGGTAGGAGCCTTCGCTGCGGGCGATGAAGCCTTCGACCACCACATAGATGGTCTTGGGCGCGCCGCCCGGGTTGCTGTAACTCACGCTGTCGCCGGCGTAGGCGTCGCAGTCGGTCCGGATGTTGGCGCAGTCGTCGCTCAGCATCAGGCGGGCCGCATCAAAGCGTGCGCCGGGAGTGATGCTCACGGTCGCCGCGGACCGGGCGGGAACTTCGAGCGCGTAGACCGCGTCGCGGCCAGCGCCCGTCACATAGGGACCACAGGCGCCCGCGTAGTCGGCATAGTCGTTGGTCGCCGTGCAGGTGTCTGCGCCGTAGGTTCCGGCGCCGGGCAGCAGCGCCGCGGTCTCGCAGGTTTCGCCGCCCCAGATGTAGGGCAGGTCGACCGGGAGCGGGTCGGCGCCGCCCGTGCAGCCCGTCGCGTTCGGGTCGGTGTCGTCGAGCCCGTCGAGGTCGAGATCGGTATCCGCGGTGGTGTCGGCTGTCGTATCCGCTGTGGTATCGGCCACCGTGTCATCGGTCGTGTCGGCGACCGCCGTGTCATCGGTCGTATCCACGAGGTCGGTGTCTGCGCTGGTGTCTTCGAGCGTCGTGTCTGCGCTGGTGTCGGCCGACCCTTCGGTCGTGTCTCCGCCGGCATCTGCCGAACCCTCGCTGCCCGTGTCGGTAGCCACCTCCGTGTCGCTCACACCGTCGCCCTCGCTGCTGCCGTCGGCGGTCGTGCCACTGTCGGTCGTGGCATTTTCGCCTGTGCGCGGAAGGGTATCTTCACTGCAGGCTGCCAGCAGAAGCAGCAGGCCCAGACCTGTAAGTTCGCGTCTCATCATCGCCCTCATCCTGTCGGTGGTGTTCGTGTCGTCACGCAGGCTCGGTGGAGCCTCTTCCCGCCCAGACCACACGAATGGCCTGACGCATTTGCAGCAGCACCTGTTCCTCTGTCAGCGCGCCATTCACCCAGCCGACCAGGGCTCCGAACCAGAGCGACTGGAGCATCGCCGCCAGCGCAAAGGCCCCCGCGTTGCTGCCAACCTCCACCTCGCTCGGCGAGCAGCCCTGCATGGCCGATACAATCATGCGGCTCATCCGCTCCTGGTAGGAGATGATGCGGCTGGCGACACCCACCTCGCCGGCTGCCGTGGCGCGCACAACGGCCTGCGCAAAGTGGGGCCGCGAGAAGAGCGCCTGCGAGGCGATGCCGAAGAAGACGCCGAGGCGCTCCTCCGGGTCGGCACCGTCCACCCGCTCCTGGTTGAGCATCGTCTCAAAGGCCTCAGTCGCCTGCTCGAGCCCTGCCAGCAGGATCTCCTCCTTGCCCTGAAAGCGGGCGTAGAGGGTGCCGAGCGCCACATCGGCGCGGGCAGCAACGTCGCGCAAACGGACGGCCGAGAAGCCGCCCTCTTCTGCGAGCTCCATCGCCGCTTCGACAATGCGTTGTGCCTTGGGTTCCATGAGAGGGAGACGCCATTCGGGTAGGGAATGGGCCAACTCTACTCTCCGTCGCCGCCTCGTGGCAAGGCGACCTGTTCGCTCCATTTCCCGCAATCGCTGCGGGTTTGGGCGACTCCAAAACTATCTCAAGCCGAGCGGCTGCTGCACCTGCAGGCTGCCGTTCCAGCCCGGCCCCGACCGCTTGTCTTTGAGGGCCGTCAGCCGAAGCCTGCTCTCGCCGCCGTCGCTCATCTCGCGCTCGGCCAGCAGCCGTAGCGATACGAGCGAGCCGAGCGCCGCGCTTGCGGCCTCTCCCTCTGTCAGCATCACGATGGCGGCGCTGTGGGTCTGTGCCAGCTTTGTGAGCCGCCCCAGCAGCGCGGTCGGGATGTCGGCCCGCTCACCCAGGTCGAGCACCACCAGCCCGAAGGCCCCCGAGCGGAGGAGCTTGTCTGCACACACTGCAGCCTGCTGTGCCTCGCCGGTCCGGACCACCGCGCAGGCCTCCAGATCAACCCCATAGCGGATCAGGTCGGGCGCGAAGGGCAGGCGGCTTCCCGTGCAGATCCAGGCCGTCGGTTCACCCGCCTGCTGCGCCTGCCAGAGCAGCTCCGCTGCCCAGGTCATCGCCGTCCCTGCGCCGCGGTGGGTCACCTCCACAAGTCGCCCCGCCAGTGCACCCATCGACCAGACCTGCACCGCCGCAGACGCCTGCTCTTCGGCCCGCTCCTCTGCTGCCGAGCTCACCCATGTTTCTGCTGCCGAGCCACCCATCGTCGCTGCTCCGTGATACTGAACGAATGTATCCTTATTTGGCGCAGATGCCAACCGGTTGCGCAGTCGTCGCCGTCGAAAACTTGCTCGCCGATCCCGGCCCGTGCACAATGCAATGTTGGCAAAAGATCGAATCGCAAATGCTTGAAAATTATCGCATTTCGATTTTTTGACCCGCCTCCGGCCCACCCGTACCCAGCCCTCGCTTTCATCTCTTGAGCGAGGCTGTCTCGTGGACTCTATCCCCCTCCGATCCCGCGCGGTAACGCCGGCCTCCACACCCGCGCTCCCGGGCGCGCCCGCCGCCGCCCCCTTCATCAAGTGGGCCGGCGGAAAAGGCCGGCTCATCGCCCAGTATGCCGACCACTTCCCGACCGACTTCGGCACCTACCACGAGCCCTTCCTCGGAGGCGGCGCGGTCTTCTTCCACCTTGCGCCCGACAGGGCTGTGCTCTCCGACATCAACCCCCGCCTCATCGAGGCCTACCAGGCAGTCGCAGACGACCCCGACGCCGTCATGGAGCGGCTCGATGCCCACCGCCGCCGTCACAGCGAAGAGCACTACACCCAGAGCCGCCGCAGGATGAACGAGGGCCAGACCCGGACGCTCGTCGATCGCGCCGCCCTCTTCATCTACCTCAACAAGACCTGCTTCAACGGCCTCTACCGCGAGAACCGTCGCGGCGACTTCAATGTGCCGATCGGGAGCTACCCCAACCCCACGCTCTATGAGCGCGAAAACCTCATCGCGGTCGCTCAGCGCCTCGCGGGTGCAAGCATCCGGCAGGCCTCCTTTGACGCCGTCCTCGAGAGCGCGCAGGAGGGCGACCTGGTCTACTTCGACCCGCCGTATTTCCCCGCCAGCAAGACGGCCTCCTTCACCAACTATGCGGCCGGTGGCTTCGAGGTCGACCTGCAGGTGAAGCTGG
>CAIWGR010000125.1 GCA_903912275.1 uncultured delta proteobacterium | reverse complement strand
CTCTGTCTCGCGTAGTGTCCGAGTGTAAACTCGGCTAGGTTTTCTGCGGGTTAGCGCGAATTTGGACTGTCGACAGTTCCGAGCAGGCTCGGTAGGGTTCACGCTGGGTCGTTGAAGTTTTCGACCATTGGTTTGGTCCGTCGAAGTCCGGTGCGCTGCATGCTGAGCCTTCAGGAAAATCCCGGGTCGGGGCGGCTCGCGCGCGCCAGCATCTTGGTGGTAGACGACTCGGAGCCGATCCTCGACCTGCTCGTCGACATCCTCTCCGACAAGTATGATGTCCGCGTTGCGACGTCGGGTGAGGCCGCGCTGTTGATGCTCGCGCGCAGCCCTGTTGATCTGGTGCTGCTCGATGTTGTGATGTCGGGGATGGATGGGCTGGAGGTCTGCCGCCGTCTCCACCGTGGCCCGCTCGGCGAGACCATTCCTGTTATCTTCCTCACGGCGCTGAGCGACGAGGCGACGGAGTGTGCCGGTCTCAAGGCTGGTGCCGTCGACTTCATCGCAAAGCCCATCAACCGCGATCTGGTCTTGGCGCGGGTCGCAAATCATGTGGAACTCAAGCGCCACCGCGACCATCTTGGCTCGTTGGTGTTGGAGAAGACGCGGGATCTCAAGCGGGCGCTGGTGCTGATGCTCGAGACGCTGGGTGCGCTCGCTGAGTATCGGGACAATGAAACAGGCGCCCACATTCGCCGCACCCAGATGTTCGTTCGGGAGCTGGCATGGGCGCTCCGTCGTCGCGGCGCATATCCAGACGTGCTGAACGACGGCTACATCGACAACCTCCACATGGCGGCACCGCTGCACGACATCGGCAAGGTCGGTACGCCCGATCGCCTCCTCCACAAGCCTGGCCGGCTGACGCAGGAGGAGTATGGCGAGATGAAGCTTCACGCGGAGAATGGCTACAAAGTGCTTGAGCGGGCGCGGAAGGAGTTGGGCGATGCTCCGCTGCTGAGCGTCGCTTCGGCGATAGCCTACACCCACCACGAGCGTTGGGACGGGACCGGCTATCCGCGGGGGCTGCGCGGCGAAGAGATCCCGCTCTGCGGCCGCATCATGGCGCTGGCCGATGTGTATGACGCGATGACGACGCGGCGGGTCTACAAGGCCGCCTATGCGCATGACCAGGTGGTGGCTCAGATCTTCTCCGCGCGCGGCGGCCATTTCGACCCGGAGGTTGTGGACGCCTTCTTGGAGGTAGCCGATCGCTTTCAGGAGATTTCGGAACAGTTACAGGACTCAGACTCGGGTGCGCGGATCAAGGCGCTCGACGAGCGGGTCGATCCCGCTGACTAGTTTCGGCTCGGGGTCTGCGCGGAGGTTGAGGTGAAGGAGGAGTCGCAGCAGGCCGAAGTCGGGGCAGGACAGCTTTCGGGGCGTTGGGACGCCTTCCTACCGGGAGGCGTCCAGGCAACGCTGGGTGTGGAGGAGGTAAACCTCATCTGCCGGATCACCGCCGTGATCGCCGTGCCCGCAGCGGTCGCCGCCATGGTGCTGTCGCCCAACCGGGTGGCGCTTCTCCCCGTCCTGACCGTGGTGCTCGCGCTTCTCTCGCTGGTCGCGGTGCAGCCGCAGCTGCTTCAACCTCGGAGCCGCGCGGCGATCTCCATCACGAACTGGATGATCGGCGCGCTGCTGGTGGGCATCGCAGACGGGCATACTTCGGGTGCGGCAATCCTGATGGTGGCCGTTGCCATCACCAACCTTTTCTTTGGGCCCAAGCGGGCGACCATTGTGCTGGCGCTCTCGTCGGCCCTCATGGGGCTGATGGGGTGGATGGAGGTGAGCGGGATCAACCGATTCCTCTACGTCAACGCACCGCACTCGCGCGGTGAGGCGGCCATCCTGACCTCGGTTGCCATGTTTGTGGGCTTTGGTGCGATGGTGACGCTGACGCAGACGCTCGTCATCGAGCGGCTCCGTCGTGCGGCCCGCCTGATCGATGCAAAGCGGGCGGAGCTCGGCGGGTTGAACGAGCGATTGACCGCATCCGTACGAGAAGCGGAGCGCCTTGCGCTGGTCGCGGAACGGACCTCCAGCGCGGTCATCATCACGGACGCAGAGGGCCGGGTGGAGTGGGCAAATCAGGCCTTCGCGGGACTCACTTCGCGCCTTCTCGCCGACTGCAGCGGTGAGCCGCTTCACAAGCTTCTCGAAGGCCCCGACGGACCCGACGCGTCGCTGGCGCTGCTTGCCGCGGCGCTCCTGGCGCGCAACGAGCAGCCGCTCGAAATCTCGGGTCAGTCACTCGCCGGTGTGCGCTACTGGGCAAGCGTCGAAATGCGGTTTATCGGCAGCCGCGACGGCCGCATCGACGGCTGCATCGTGCTCGTCGACAACACCACAGAGCGGCACCTGAGCGATGGTCGCAAGCAGCTCCAGCTCGAGGCCAATGAGCTGCTCGCGACAGCTCGGAATCTCGATCTGGTGGCGCCGGAACTCATGGACGCGATCGTTCGCAACCTGGGCGTCACCGTGGCGCAGATTTGGCTCGTCGACGGCGGCGGGCAGAGGCTGCGCTACCTCGCAGGTGCAGCTTCCAAGGAGAGGCAGTCAGACTGCGTGACCTTTCTGACCATGAGCCGGCAGACCTACTACGGCCGCGGCACCGAGGTGTCTGACGAGGCCACCGGTTGGCCGGGCGCCGTGTGGGGCCGGCGAGACCGCATTCTGATCGCAGACCTGGCCGAGCAGGCCGCCACCGGACGCGCGCCCGCAGCACTCGATGCAGGGCTACGGACCGGCGTGGGCCTTCCCATCGCAGCCGGCGAGGAGGTGCTCGGCGTGATCGAGGTGGTCGGTCCCTTCGGGTTCGCGGGCTCGGAGCTTGTGGCGCAGACGCTCTCCGGGCTCTGCG
>CAIWGR010000124.1 GCA_903912275.1 uncultured delta proteobacterium | reverse complement strand
TTGTCGAGGGCGAAGACGGCCTCGAGCGCGGCCTTGGTCGGCGCGGGCGCAGGGGTCGACTTGGCGACCTGCGCTGCAAGCGGCGCCCAGTCCCAGGTCGGGGTGACGGCGCCGGTGACCGTGGCAAACTTGCCGCTGTGGAGCGAACGGCGCCAGGCGGTCTCAAAGTCGCCGGGGATGGCGGACTTCCACTGGTCGCGCACCAGGTCGTAGCCCGAGCCGGTCTTGCCGGCGAGGCGGCCAATGAGCTCAAGATCGGAGACCGACTCGAACAGCGGGGCAATGAGCGGCTGCTGGATGCCCAGCGTGCCGTCCCACGAGAGGAGGTCGCCCCAGCTCTCGAGTGCATGCGACATCGGGATGTGCCAGGAGGCCGCCTTGGCGGTCTCGTCAGCATGGTAGCCGAGGTGGATGCTCAGCGGGGCCTTGGCAAGCGCCTGGCCGAAGTTGAGCGCACCGGGCGCATCGTACACCGGGTTGACGCCAACGAGGATGAGCGTCTTGACCTCGCCCTTGTTGAGGGCGTCGGCCAACTTCTCGCTGTTCTGGGTCTGAACCATGCCCGCATCGGGCTGGATCGAGAAGGTCTTGGTGAGGCCGTCGAGGGCCACGTTCATGAGGTGGGCAAGGCCATGCACCCAGGCGGGCTGGCGCTCGCCGACGATGATGACCGCCTTGCCACGCTTGCCAGCGAGGTCCTTGGCAACGGCGTCGGCCCACTTGGTGAGCGTCTCGTCGGCCTGAACCGCGGTACCGCCAAGTGCTTCGGCACCGGCCGGCAGGGTGACACCCGAGGCGGCGAGCTTGGAGGCGAGCAGACGGGCGAAGGTGCCCACCTGACTGGCTGCTACCTGCAGGCGGTTGTCGGCGGTTGCGCCGGTTACCGTGAAGGCGGGCTCGATGGCATAGAGGCGATTGATCTCGCCAGCTTTGGCAGCTTCGGGCTTGCGACGGCCCGCGAACTGGCGGGTCAGACGGACTGCGTCGACGCCGGTGCCCATGAAGTCTGCATCGAGGCTGACCACCACGTCGGCGACCGAGAGGTCGTAGACGGGGTGGGAGCTGGCAACGCCGACGAGCGCCATGCCCTCGCGGGTGTTCGCCTGATCGGCGTTGTCGTGCGTGTAGATCTGCGCAGCGGCGTACCGCTTGGCGATGCTGGCGAGCAGCGCGCGGTTGGACGGGGAGGGCTTGCTGTCGATGACGATCGCAAGACCCTGACCTGCGCCCTTGTGACCTACCATCGCTGCGTCCACAGCAGCGAGTGCCTCTTCGAGGGTCGACTCCGCGCCGGCCTTGAGGGCGGTGCGGCTGCGGTCGGGGTCATACACATCGAGCACCGTCGCCTGCGCGAACACATTGGTGCCGCCGCTGCTGGAGGGGTGCTCTTTGTTGCCCTCAACCTTGGAGGGACGACCGTCTTGGCTCTTGACGAGCAGACCGAGCGCCACGCCGCCTACGTAGAGGTTGGTTGCGAAGAAGCGGGCCTCGCCGTCGGACTGGTCCTCCGGGCGGCGCGAGTAGGGGAGAATGTTCTCCACCTCCTTGCGAACACAACCCGTCAGACCGCCTGCGAGGGCAGTGGAGGCGCCCATGATGGCCAGGAACTGACGACGTGACACGCCATCGAGTTCGAGGTTCTCAGCGCCCTCGGGGAACTCCCGCACCGAGCCCTGGTCGGGGTTGGTGCGGCTGGAAAGGCTACGCCACTGGGGCTGACCGTTTTTGACGCTTCCCTTGGTCATCGGTGACATCCGGAGCAATGTTCAGGCGGGTGGAGATCCTTGACCTTGCGGAGGCGCTTGGGATCTTCATCTGCGTGATAGTTGGCGGTCGTGGGATCCCACGCCATGTTGGTAATCTCGGAGACGGGGCGGAGGTTGCCCTCGGGTGCACGGTGGCACTCCAGGCACCAGCCCATGCTGAGCGGCTTGGCCTGCGCAACCACAGGCATCTGGTCGATGCGGCCGTGGCAGGAGGAGCAGCCTACGCCGGCAGCAAGGTGAACGCTGTGGTTGAAGTAGGCGTAGTCGGGGAGCATGTGCACGCGAACCCACTTCACCGGCACGTCGTTCTTGGCGCTCTCACGGACCCGCGCCAGCTTGGCGCTCTCCGGAAGCACATTCGTGTGGCAATTCATGCAGGTGGAGGTCGGAGGAACCGCCGCCATGGCAGCGCGCTCGACCGTGTTGTGGCAGTAACGGCAGTCCATGCCCATCTCGCCCGCGTGCAGCTTGTGGCTGAACGGTACGGGCTGCTCGGGCCGGTAACCAACATCTGTGAACTGGGGCGAACCCCAGTACCACAGCGCGCCGCCGAGCGACGCTACCAAGAGGGGGACCACCGCCGCGATGGCAAGCGGGATCCGATTCGACCAACGGGGAAAAATCTGTGCCACGGAGACTACCCTCGATTGTGACCAGCGCGGGACTGACCCGCTTGCAGCTACTTCTGAACAGAGAAACTGAATGAATCTTCATTCAGCCGACTTTCTACAACGTTCCGCTCTTCTCGCGTCCGGCTCCGGCCACCTAGCGCCGCTTCCGACTCACGCTGCCTCCATGCCTCCCCAACTCCGCACAGTGAGATGGGGTGCGAAGGCAAATTCGCGTGGGGCGCGTGTAGCAATGAGGCCTCTGCCACGCAACATTTCTTTGCCACTTTTGTCGCACTGCGGCAGTTCGCACTGTCGCGCGTTAACGACCGAATCCGCCGCAGCCCGCGGCGAACGGGCCGTCGTATTTCTCGCCAAAAACATGGCGCGCGCGGTGGTAGGCCTCGTCGCCCGCAAGCTCGCCGGTCAATGCGTAGAGGCCCCGCAGGCGGCCCTCCTGATCCACCAGCAGGATCTTGCCCGACAGCCGGACGAAGTCGCCATCTGCGCTCCCCTCCGGTGCCTGGGCAACGGCCGCCGCGCTGGCCGCAACGGCGAGCAGATCGGCGCGCGTCACAAGGGCCCGCTTGAGGTCCGCATCGGCAGGCGCAGCCGCGACGGACGCGGTGCCCGTGCTCATCACAACCACCGGCACGGGTACCTTCGTGTGGAAGAGTCCTTGCGCCACCCGGATGGTCACAGGATCCGGCTGCTGGCAGGGTGCGCGATCGGCGCAGTCGGCAGGGACAACCTGGAGCAGGTAGGCGCGGCCCGCGAGTGCCGCGCTCGACAGCGGCTCCCCGCCGGTGCTGCTCCATTGTGCGAGCGGGCCCAGCACCGGAGGCGGCTCGGGGACACGCCGCGTGCAGTTGCGGGTAAGCGTCATCAGCAGCGCCATCGCAACGAAGGCCGAGGCATAGGGATAGCGGCCGAAGGGTCCCATCTTGCTCCGCGCATAGAGTGCGAAGTCTGTGAGCGGATCGTCGCTCGTCGCTGGCGGTTGCTGCTCCGGCCCGGACTGCTCGCTCACCGCGGCACCCAGGCGTCGAGGATGAGCGCCAAGGTCAGCGCCGGAAGGTAGAGCAGCGAGGCGAGGAAGAAGCGGCGCGCCCATGCATTGGTGGGGTGAGGCTCAAATCCACGCATGCTCAGCACAAAGAAGGCGCCGCCGGCGACCGAGGCTACCACGAAGTAAAAGAAGCCGGCTACCTGCATCGGCACCAGCAGCAGGCTGATCGGCACGAGAAGGAGCGACGACACAAGCGCCTGCACCTTCGTCGTCTCTTCGCCCATCACAACGGGCACAATCACGATGCCTGCAGCCTGATAGTCGTCGCGCCGGTAGAGCGAGATCGCCAGGAAGTGGGGGATCTGCCAGAGAAAGAGGATGGCGAAGAGTACCACGCCCGGCGCGCCGATGGTCCCCGAGGCCGCAGCCCAGCCGATGAGTGGCGGCATCGCTCCCGGGATCGCACCGATCGGCAGCGACCAGGAGGTGACCCGCTTGAGCGGCGTGTAGACCAAGACGTAGGAGAACATGGAGGCCAGAGCGAGCCAGGCCGACAGCGCGTTCACCTGTGTGGCGAAGAGCCAGACCGAGGCCACGCCGGTCACCAGCGCGAAGGCGCCCGCCGTTGCCGGATGCATGCGGCCCGAAGGCAGCGGCCGGTTGCGGGTCCGCTCCATGAACTTGTCGCCCTCACGCTCCCAGAGCATGTTCCAGGCGTTGGAGGAGGCCACCACGAGGCTGAGGCCGAGGAAGGTCCAGAGCCAGGTCGCGAGCGGCGCGGTCCCCGGAGCGAGCCAGAGACCGCCAGACGCCTCCACCAGGCACATGATGACAATGCCGGGTTTGGAGAGGGCGATGAGATCGCGCAGCGACTGTTGCAAGGCGTTCACGGGGGAAGCCGGTTGGCGCCGGCGCGTTCAGGTGGGGCCGATGGGTCGCAGCCCCTTGGTCCGTCAGTCGAGTTCGCCGCTGATCAACATGCCTGGCGAGCCAACGACGGTCGCATCAACAACATGTGCCAACCGCCCGAAGGTGGAGAAGTTCGTGTCGCCATCGAGGTTCCCGAAAGCGTAGGCGGTGAAGTTCGAAGCGTTGTTCTGTCCGTCGCTCCGGTACTGATAGGCGAAGTAGTGCGCATCTTCGATCGCGAAGTTGAGCGCCACCCAGCTTGGCTGCGCGTCCCAGAGTTCGACGCCCGTGACGACCTTTTGCGGTCCGAGCGTTGCCGGGCTGGGCATGGGGCCCACGGAGCCCGGGAACTGGTTCGGGATGGGTGCGCCCGTCGGGCCGTAGCGGTCGGTGAGGTAGTAGGCGACCGAGCCATCGAAGAGCTTGCGCACATTCATGGTGGCCTCGGTCGTCTTGGCCCGCATGATATATTTGAGGAAGTTCGGGATGGCCACCGATGCGATCACGCCAAGGATCGCAATGACGATCATCAACTCGATGAGGGTAAAGCCTCGGCTGGGGGGCGCCTGTTTCATGGAGGTTGGCCTATGCAATTTTCTCTTCGATTGCACGAATTTTTGGGCCGACCGCGGCTGCATCCGTCGGGGCGTTGTAGCAGGCCGCCAGCCAGACGAGGGAGAGCCAGACAAAGTTGGCGGTCGCAAGATGGACGAGCTGCATCCAGGCCGGCGCACTCAGCGCGATGTTTGCAACGCCGAGCGTGGTCTGCAGGAGGATGCCGGCCACCACAAGCCGCCCCGCGCTCCGGAGTGGCGCAGGCGCCGACGCAGCCGCCGCGCCCACGAGCAGGATCCAGAGCGAGCCCACCACCGCCACCAACGGGTGAATCAGCCGCACCCGCTCGAGGAAGTGGGCCGATTCGGCCGACGGGGCGAGGTGCGCGACGGAGGCACCGAAGACGATGGGGAAGAGGGTGTCGCCCAAGGCGGTGACGGCGCCCATCGCGCAGATGACGGTGTAGAGGAGGCCGGCAAGCCGGGTGCGACGGAGGGCGGCCCTGTCGGCGCAGGCCGCCGGTGCGGGCGCCAGCGCCAATCCGACCATCGCGATGCTCCCGACCAGCATCAGCGTGTTGATGAGGTGGATGGCCACCACCAGCACGCGGACCTTCGAGGTGTCTTGCGCAACCAGTCCAAACTTGACGAGGACGGCGCCGAGCAATGCTTCGACGACAAGGAAGATGGCTGCGCGGACAGCCCAGGTGCGGGCCCGATGGCCGCTGGGCGTGAGGCGAAAGACGGCTACGGCAAGGCCTAGGATGAGGAGGCCGTCGAGGCCGCTCGTGAGCCGATGGGTGAACTCGATGATGGTCTTGATGTTCGGCGCGCGCGGGATGACCTCGCCGTGGCAGGAGGGCCAGTGCTCCCCGCAGCCTGCGCCGGATCCTGTCACCCGTACCCAGGCGCCGAAGAGGATGACGCCGATGGTGTAGAGGGTGACCAGCGCAGCAAACTTCCGGAGTCCCGAAAAGCGCGGGCCATCCTGCGTCACGGCATCACCGACTTGCCCTGGTGCTCGCCCCGCCCTTTGTCGGCGCAGACCTCTGCGATGGCCTTGTAGGCGTTGCCGCAGGAGTTGGCGCTGACCTCGCGCTTCACGCCGCGGGCGAGACACTCCTGCTGGCCGAAGCGGGCGATGGTCTCAAGCTCGGTCAGCTGGCCGCAGTAGGTTGTGAGGTCGAGCGGCTGGAGGCACTCCTCCATGATGCGGGTCGTGTAGACGTCGCAGAGGTTCTTGATTCCGTGGCAGGAGGTGGTCCAGGCCATCGCCTCATCCACGCAGCGCTCCGGGGTCATGCCGGGCAGCCGCCAAGCGGGGGTGGTTTCGGGGTGTTCGAGGGTGGAGCGGATGTAGCTCCGGAACTCGGAATAGCGGGCATAGAGCACAGTGCCGAGCATGAGCGAGGCGACCGCCACGCCGATGGCAACCCACTTGAGTGAGTTGTCTGGCTCAACGGCGGGTGCGGGGGAGCTCATGGCGTTGTCCTGCTCCGACTAGTTCGTCGTAAGGGTGTAGGTGCCCGTTGCACCCGACGCGTAGGTCGTCGCGATGAGGTAGTAGGTGCCCGAGGTGGGGGCCACATAGGTGAGCAGGGAGTCGTTGGCGGTCCCCGCACTGTCATCGTCGAAGGCTACCTGGCTGCAGGAAGCGCCATCGTACAGGTAGAGGTAGGTGTCGAAGATGGTGCCGGTCGCATTCATCGTGATGCTGACGCTGCGGCCTGCCGTGAGCGACATGGCGTAGACCTTGTAGTAACTGCCCGAGCGGGGGCCGTCGGTGGGCTCGGCGCCCGAGAAGCTGTCGCTACGGGTCGCGGGCGTACGCAGCGTTGTGGCGCTGAAGGGGTCGCAGAGGTTGGCCGCCGTATCGCTGCAGCTGCTGTAGTCGGTGGTACAGTCGGAGAAGCAGGAGAGAGATCCACCGAGGAAGCCCTGGTTGACGCAAGAGTCAGTGCCAAAGTCGAATCCGTCGCAGGTTTCGGTGCCGTTGAGGATGCCGTCGCCGCAAACAGCGCTGGCCGTGCAGCCGGACGCGTCGTAGTTGAGGCAGTCGCTGGTGCAGCGGACCGTTCCTGCGGTCGCGCCGAAGTCGACGCAGGTGACGCCGTTCACATTGGTTCCGTCGCAGGTCTCACCGGCCTCAATGACGCGGTTGCCACAGACGGGTCCGGTGGAGACGCAGGAGGCGGTATTGAACGCACAGCCGGTGCAGCGGAGGTTGCCGGAGTCGAAGCCGAGCGAGGTGCAGCTCTGACCGTTGAGATCTGCTCCGTCGCAGGCTTCGCCAGCTTCGATGACGTTGTTGCCACAGCTGGACGGGTTGGTCTGCGTGCAACGGCTGAAGTCCAGCGCGCAGCCCGCGTTGCAGGAGATTGTGCCGCCCGTGTAGCCAAAGTCGGTGCAGGCGCTGCCCTGCAGATTGTTGCCATCGCAGGCCTCGCCGATGTCGACGACGCCATTGCCGCAGCTCTCCGTGTTGTTGGAGCAGCCACGGGTGTCGATGGTGCAGTCGCCGCCGCAGAAGGCGAAGCCGCCGGTGAACCCGAGCTCGGTGCAGCTGGGAGCGGCTCCGTCGCAATCTTCACCGGCATCGACGACGCCGTCACCGCAGGTCGAGACCGGCTCCGCGCACTCGGTGGCGCAGCTGTTCTCTTGGCAGGTTTGCAGGGCCTGCGTCGCGGTCTGGCAGGCGGCCGGCAGGTTGGTGACGCAGGTAATGGCGCAGTCGGCTGCGAATTCACCGGGGTTGGCCGTGTCGCATGGGCAGGCCATGAGGCAGGTATAGAGCGAAGCGCATGCGCCACCCACCGAGGTCGGGAAGTTGGCGCCATAGGCCGCTGCGGCCTCCGAGGCGCAGGCGTCGGTGGTGCAGGTCAGGCAGGCGTCGCCGCCCGGACCTCCCTTCGCAAAGGTTTCGTGACAGTCGACAGGCGTCGTGTCGGTCCCGGTATCGGAGCCGCCGGTATCGGAGCCCCCGGTGTCGGAGCC
>CAIWGR010000123.1 GCA_903912275.1 uncultured delta proteobacterium | reverse complement strand
GACCGTCGCTGCGACGCCGCTGCGGGCATCCACCGTCAACACGGGCTCTCCGGCCGCGCTGAGCTGCTGCGCATAGGCGAGCGGCGCCTCTGCGAGCGCGGCAAAGAGCGCGTACTGATCGCCATAGGCCGCCGTTGCCTCCACCCCTTCCGTGATCTGAAAGATGGCCGGCGCCGTCCAGGGCAGCCCGCCCTCGCCGCAGTAGACATCGGCCTGCACCACGATGGGCTCGTTCACGGGCGGAAGCGACGGCGCAAAGGCAAAGACGGGGTCCACGGTCATCTCCGCAGGGTCGAGCGTCGTCACCATCCGTGTGCCGTAGGGGTGGGCTTCGATGAGCGCCTGCATCTCGCGGAGCGGCGCCACAATCCTGGTCTCGAGTTCGGCCGCAAAGGCGACGGCATCAAAGGTGGCCGCCGCGGCGTAGCTGCAGGAGAAGGAGCAGCCCCAGGGCTGGGTGAGGTCGTTGTAGAACTGTTGCGCGGTGTAGCCCTGATTGGCCAGCGCCTGCGGCAGCGGCAGGTAGCGCAGCAGCATGGCGAGTAGCTCAGGAGAGCCTGTGAAACCGCGGTAGCGGAGCTCCTGCAGAAAGAGTCGAGCATCGGTGATCGCTGCGAGTCCGTCGGTGCGGTAGCTCTCTCCCTCCACAAAGAGCGGCGGCAGCGATCCGGTCGGCCCGGCAAAGGTGGTCACAAAGGCGTGGCCGCCGGCCTGATCCACAGCGTTTCCGATAAGTTCAATGCTTTCAGTGCCATAGTAGAAGGTCTGTGGCGCCTCGATCAGCACCGCATCGAGGTAGTTCTCCGGCACCGCGCGGCTCGCGCCGAGCACCGTCACATAGATGGGCATATCGGGCTGCGCCGCGATCGCCGTCAGCTGAATCGGCACCATCGGCTGCTCGGCGGCGTAGGTGAGCTTTACGGGCTGCAAATCACCGACGGAGGCATCTTTCTGCAGTTTGAGCGCCACAAAGTGGGTCTCGTCGCCCATGAGGGCGTAGGGCTCCACGGCGGCGATGGCGGTCGCGGGCAGGTTGTAGTCGTTGGCGCCGAGCCAGTCGAAGAGCACCTGGGCGTCGGTGGCGCGGAGGATGGCGAAGTCGTAGGGGCCGGTCTGTCCCTGCTCAATGACCTCTACGCCGCCACCGGTTCCGGCGTCGGTGCTGCCGGTGTCCACCGCGGAGGCGTCCGAGGCGGCGAACTGATCGTCCCAGCAGTAGCTGCCGCAGGTGCCGTGGTAGGTGGTGTTCTGGTAGGCTTCGCGCCGGTAGTTTTGCGCAAAGTAGCCGAAGATGGCGTCGGACGAGACGCCTACCTCCGGGAGCGAGGGGGTTGGGATAATCCAAGCAAATTCAGTGGCTTCTCCCTGATACTGCACCTGGACGAAGGCCTGTACGGTGGTGCCATCGGCTACAAAGACGATGTTCTCGCCCGTCTGGTCCACGGGGACGTTCTGGCAGAAGAAGCCGCCGCAGGCCTGCGCCACGGCGGGGGCGAGGAGGGGCGCGGCGAGCGCAAGGAGCGAGGCAGAGAGGCGTGCGACCGTCTTCATGGCTTCCATCCGATTTGGGGTGTATCTCCGCCTACGCGCTCTCTGGGGTGGCGGCAACGATCAGGTGTAGTTCAGTGACCTAGCATGGGCCGGAGCCGCTGCTGGCCATCGTGGAGACGGTCGACGCCGGTGGCCTGCATCTCTCCCGCAGCAACGCATCGAACGCTCCGGTCAACGGGGGGCGGCGCGCCGAACCAGCCGATGGTGGAGGTCGGTTCGTCGCGCAGCCAGCGCTCGGCCTCGTCGCGCGACACTGCCGCCATCCGGAGTGTCCGTCCGCCTGGCCCGCGCCTGGCCCGCGCATCGACGCCGGTCATGATGCGAAACTCGGCGCCCTCAATGAGCTGTCCTGCGAAGGCAGCCTGCTCGCCGAGCAGGAAGCTCTGCTCCACTGTTTCACGTGAAACAGCGCCGGCGGGCCACCGCGCTGCGAGCCGGTGCATCGCGCCGCCCGCGGCATCGAGGAGCCGCGCGAGCAGCGCCTCGCCTCCGCCGACCAGCCAGATCGTGTGCGGCGCCATGCAACCCCGCTGGTCCCAGAGCGAGACATCGGTCGCGATGGCCTGTCCGAGTGCGCCCATCTCAGCCTCTGTCGCGCCGTTGAGCGCCTCGGCCTCGATCCAGAGCAGCGACGAGCGGTGGCCGAAGGCGATGAGCCGCGGCGAAGGATCATCCATGCCCGCCAGCTCGCCCTCGATGTTGGCGAGGGTCTCGTTGGAGCCGTAGAGGGTGAGGTGGTCGAGCGCGCGGAGCAGCGGCCGCAGCACCCGGTCGCCGGCCCGGTTCCACCGGATGGAGGCAAAGGGCTGGCCACCGGCCTCCTCCTGCAGCGCCTCGAGCAGCCGGTCGAAGAGGGGCGCCTGCAGCCGTCCAACGCGGAAGAGGTGGGGGCCACCGGCCAGCACCGCCAGCACAAAGGCTTCAAGCAGGGCGGGCAGGGCGCCATCGCCGAGCCAGGTGGAGCCGAGCCGGGCCCGCTCCACGCCGTCGCCGGTCACCCCTTCGAGCCCAAACAGCCGCTCGAACCTTTCTGGCCTCTGCAGCGCAATCCAGTCGGCCGCACCCTCTCGGAGCATCGGCAGCGAGAGCCCCGCCCGCTGTGGCACTGTGAGCGCCTC
The DNA here is from genome assembly GCA_903912275.1 of uncultured delta proteobacterium. Taxonomy (GTDB): domain Bacteria; phylum Myxococcota_A; class Bradymonadia; order REDH01; family REDH01; genus CAIWGR01. Next base: position 1,131 of record CAIWGR010000123.1, on the reverse strand, counting down.
ACCAAGCCCCGCCTGCCACCGCGTGAGCGCCCGCACCGCCAGCGCGGCTCGGTCGTCGAGCCTCTCCGGCAGGAGGCCCGCCCCCTGTTTCACATGAAACAGCAGCGCCGCGAGCTCGTCTGTCTGGGCAATCTGTTTCATGGCTCGCTCCACAGTCCGAGCCGCTGCTGGGCCGGTTCACACGATTGTGTCACGTGGAACATGTTCGCTGCCTCGACGGGGGCCCATTGTGTCACGTGGAACATGTTTGCCGACATCGGGCGGAAGTTCGGCTGGGCAGTGTCACACAATTGTGTCACTTGGAACAGCGCAGCCGCTCGCTCGCCTGTGGCCTGTTTCCCGTGGAACAGGGGCGCGACCAGCCCCGCACTGTGCGACAATGGTCTCACAGATCGCCCCGCTCGCGCAGCTCTTCGACTGAGAGGCCGCAGCCCCGCGCCACCGCGCCGGGAGCCCGTCCGAGCAGCTCCACGCCGGCCGGTGTCACACGGCCCCGGTCGGCGGTCTGCACGGCGACGACGGTCTCCACGTTTGCCAGATCGATGAAGCGGAGCAGCCCCTGTTCACCCTCCGCGACGGGCTGCCCCGTTGCTGGGTCGATGGCCAAGACGCGGCACCAGGCGGGCGGAACGAGCAGTCGCTGCGCCGCGCCCGAAAGCCCATCGACGATCTGCCGGCTGTAGAGCTGGCTCGAGAGCTCGGTCATCGAATACTCGGAGAGCATCGCCGTGGCCGGCAGCCCCAGCGCCGGCTGCGCCGCGGCATAGAGCTCGTCGCGCGGGATCTCGCGGCTCTTGCCCTTGAAGCCCCCGGTCTCGATCAGCAGCGATCCCGCGGGCAGGGCGACGGGCGCCTCGAGCCGCTCGAGCAGCCAGGAGAGCGCAAAGGCGGTCGTGAAGACCACCACCGGCTCCTGCAGCGCAGCCAGTTCTTCGAGCGCCTCCGCCCGCAGCCCATCCATGCCGAGCTGCCAGGCTCCCTCGCCCTTCCCGAACCGCCGCTCTAGGTCTCCCACCATGTGCGACAGCGACGAATCGGCCACCTCCGCAGTGTCGAAGCACCACTTCACAAAGCGGCGGCGCTCGCCGCTCGTCAGTACCATCGCGGCAAAGTGACGGGCGGCTCCCTCGT
>CAIWGR010000122.1 GCA_903912275.1 uncultured delta proteobacterium | reverse complement strand
GGCTGTGCTGGACGCGGCGGAGGACGCGTGCGAGCCGTGCGAACTCCGGGCCGTCGGCCTGGCGTTCGAGGGCGGTGAAGCGGGCCGCGCCGACGAAGGCGTTGAGCTCGTCGACCTCGCCGTAGCTGGCAATGCGGGCGCTTGCCTTGGGAACCACCTGCCCGCCGACGAGCGAGGTTGTGCCCTTGTCACCCTTGCGGGTGTAGACGCGGTTGATGGCGATGCGCTGCGGCGCGTCGAATTCCTCGGACATGCTCAACTCCGGCGTGGGGCCGCGATCATGGCGGCATCGTAGTCAGATGAAGCGAGCGTGCTCAGGGTTCGCGGCAGAGTACAAAGTAGGCGATCGTCATCTCAGACTCGTCTTTCCAGGCGTGGCCAATGGAGACATGGCTGGAGACCCGTCGCATGAAGTCGCGGGTGTGACGGTAGACGAGATACTGCAGGCCGGTGGAGTTGGTGACCACCTTGGGCCAAGCGTCGGGGACGGGGCCGTCGGGGACCTGGAAGTAGTCGACGACGATGGCGCCGCGCTCAGTCCAGGCCTCGTTGCCGGCGGTGGGGACGGTGACGAAGCAGCCGGGCCCGATGAGGGGGCGCGTCGCACCTTCGTTGTAGCCGAACAGACGCTGGCTTCCGTCGATGGGGCGGGCGAAGCGCTTCTGGAAGCGGGTGAAGACCGGGAGGGTGTTGCGGCCGTGGTGGATGACCTCGGTGCGGTCGGCGGTGGAGGCCGGCACGAAGTGGTCGAGGGTGAGGGGTGCAGCCTGTGCGGCAAGCGTCCAGAGCTTGGACTGCTCCGCGCGGCCGAGCGCCATGGTCTCGTTGAGCCGGGCATCGGCGGGGAGCTGGTCGAGGTAGTCGGCGATCTTGTGGATGGATTCGCCGGCGGAGATGAGAGCGGAGAGCGACATGATCGGGCCTCGTTGGTGGGTAACGGGAGCGGCCGCTACCATGTTCTGCGATCTCTTCACAAGCGCGGGAGAGTTTGCTAGAGGGTGCCCCCCAATTTGAAACGAGCCGCCGCGTGGCGGGATCAGAGGAGTCGAAGTCATGGCAACAAAGCGCCCAGCAAAGTTGGCAATCGGTAAGAAGGTTCAGGTCACCAAGCTCGATCCGATCTCCGGCAAGCCGATGACCCCCGTAAAGATGATTCGTCGCTCCGGTTCGTCGGGCATGCACTGGGTTGTGCTTGAGGAGTTCGACGGTACCGACAAGGCCATCGAGCGCGCGCTCCCGATCCGCTAAACCCCGCCCGAGGGCGCGTTAGAAGCAGTTGCCTCCATTCCCATCGTCGGAATTGGAGGCAGCGTCGTTTTTGGCCTCTGCCTCTGCTCGGATCAGAAGTTCCCGAGAATGAGCAGGCAGCCGAGCGACATGAGGCCGACCGCGACCCACTTCCGCGCCGTGAGCGGTTCGCCGAAGGCGATGCGGCCGACGACCTGTGCTGCGGTCATGCCGATCGCCCGCTTGACCGTCTCGACCGTGCTGACGGGCGACATCACGAAGGCCGACATCTGGAAGCCGAGGGCGGTAGCGCCGGCGGCGATGGCTCCGGCGAAGGCGGGCTGGTTGTCCAGTACAGCGCGGAGCTGGCTGAGCTGCCCGCGACGGAGCAGGACGACGAGCAGGACCAGACCTACGCCGAGGCACTGCACCAGCGCATGAAGCGGCGGAGAGGAGGCGGCCTGCGCGACCTTGTCTACCGCCGAGCTCAGCGAGAAGAGGAGTGCGACAACCAGCATGATGGGGACGCCCCGTTCGCTGCGTAGCCGACGTATGAGGCCGCCAGCCCCGTCGGTGGCGACGCCGGCGGCGTTAAGGGTCAGGGCTCCGAGGATGACAAGGGCTGCGCCCGCCGCCTGATAGCGGGTGAGCGTCTCGTGCAGGGGCGGGAGCCAGGCGAGGAGCGCCGAGAAGGCGGGCGAAAAGCTGAGCATGGGGATGGTCAGCGAGAGGGGCGAGAGGTTGACAGCCCGAAGGAAGAGGAGGTTGGCCGCCACATTGATGGCGATGGAGAGCAGGGCCGGCGCCAGATAGTCGCTGTCCACCGCGGGAGCGCCGTGGGTGGCGACGCTGAAGCCGAGCCAGATGGCGAAGACGGGGACCTGTCCGAGCATGAGCAGCACGACGAGCGCGACAGGCGGGATGCGGTCGG
>CAIWGR010000121.1 GCA_903912275.1 uncultured delta proteobacterium | reverse complement strand
TGAAGGCAAGCTGCAGCGACTCCACATCCTCGGGGATGCGTCCGTCGAGCTGCGGCACAAGCACCGCTGCGATCTCCTTCGTACCGCTGAAGGGCAGCGCGAGCGGCGTCAGATAGATGCCCTCCGACGTCGCGGCGACGCCAAAGCCCTCCGCCTCGAGCATCCCCTGCGAACGCAGACGCTCCAGCGCCTCCGTCACCGCCAAGATCCGCGACGCGGCTGCGTCGGCGGACGCTGCAGTCTCCTCGCCCGTCTCCGACGCCGCGAGCGGCGCAGCGAGCGTGATCTCCGTTTCGCACATCTCCACAACCGAGAGGCTGCGGAAGCCTGCATCCAGCACAACGACGCGGAGGCTCGTCGTGCCGATGTCGAGTCCAATGATTCGGCTGCCCACTAGTTTTCACTCCAAAAGAGGAATCTTCCGTCACGATTGAAATCAACCACCGTGCGCAGCTCCCGCGTTGCCTGACCATAGCGGCCCTTGGCCGTAACCGTATAGATCTTCGGGGTATCGGTGCGCACCAAAGAACGCATCGCGCTCGTGTCGTAGGTGATGGTCTGCAGCTGAGGCGGCGTGGCCTGCTGCTGCAGCAGCAGCGCGAAGTAGGCCGGTGTCCAGCCGAGCGTCGCCGCGGCCCCCGCCATCTCGGGCCTTGGTCGCGAATACTGCGCCCAGAAGGCGCCTGCCGTCGGGTTCCGCGCCAGCGTCTCGTTCACAAATGTGACCACCGAATCTGCCGAGCCGAAGGCCATCATCCGCGACAGATCCCGCGTGATGTCCTCCCCGCCCGGCGCCTGCTGGCCCGAGAGCATGAGCATCAGCACCTGCATCGGATTTTCGAAGAACCGGACCCGCCCGTCGAGCGCCAGCGTCTGGTAAAGCACCGTCGTCGCCACACCCATGTCGGTCACGCAGGGGTTGTATCCCGGAGGGGCCCCCTGAATGTGGTTGCAGAGCCAGCTGAACCAGTCGATGTCGGTCGCCATGTTCGCGTAAAGAAAGGCCTGCGTGTCGTAGATGGTGAGGTGATCCTTCACGCTCTCAAACAGCTCCGGCGTCATGCCGGGAACCTGTAGCAGGCCCTCCAGCGACAGCAGCGGCTCGTTGAGCGGGCCCCAGTCGAGGTCCACATAACGCGAACTCTCGTTGCCGGCGCCCCCGCGGCTCGCCACACAGTTCTCGTCCAGAATCGTCAGGTCCGAGTCGGGATCCACATGGTCGATGATGGCCGCCACCAACTCATACTTCAGACGGGCATCCTCGCGCGCATCCCGGTTCTGCGGCTGCGAGAAGGCCATGGGGCGGAAGAGCGCGCAGAGGGCCGCCGCCGTATCCTGCGGCAGTGGCGACTTCGCCAGGGAGTTGATGCTCACCTTGCCGTTTTCCGACACGGGGTTCTCGAACTCAATCTCACCTGTCAGACCGCCGAAGCCCTCGCCCCCGAGCGAGTTGAAGTCCACGCCGCCGATGGGCGTCTTGAACTCGCCCTTCGTCACGATCGGGAGAAAGATGTCGAGGTAGCGCCAGAGCTGGAACTTCCCGTTCTTCGCAGCCCGGCCGAGCATGTCGCCCGACGAGGCCTTGTCGGCCAGTTCGAACTGGTAGGAGAGGGCAAGCCGCTGCAGGTTGATGCCACTCTTGGCCAGGAAGTAGGCCTTCACCTCGTCGCGCTGGTTCTGCGCAAGATGAAGGTTCACCCGCGTGTCGTAGATGAACTGCACGATCGAGACCGTCAGCACGGCCACCGTCCCGAGCACAAGAATCAGCGCAATGCCACGCTCGCGCGCCGGCAGCGCCATCCGCAGCCGCGACAGCAGCTTCTTGAAGTGGAATGCCATGCTCATGGCCGCTGCTCCAGGGCCTCTTGGAGCCGGTTCACGAGCGCGCCCCGCGCCTCGTCCTGGGCAATCTTGAATGGGTCGATAGGCTCCGTGAGCGCAATCGTTGTCTGCGTCGACATCGTGATGTCCCGGTCATCACGAAGTGGATGCTTCACCTTCAGCGTGATCCGCACCCGGCTCGGCAGAAGCCCGTTGTGCGCCGATGCGTCCCACTCGCGCGCCCATGCGTCGCCCGCGATCTCCTTGCTCCCATCCCAGTACTCAAACCGAACATCCTCCACATCCTCGATCATCGTGTAGACCACACCGCCCTTGTCGGCGTGCGCATCGATCGGGGCATCTTCGCGACGCACGAGGTTGCGATGAACCTTGCCGTCATCGCCCGTCATCGACTCGATCCGGTAGGTCAGCTCTGCCTCCACGCCGGCCACCTCATCCTCGTGAATCCGCACATGGCAGAAGCCGGTGAAGTTCAGTTCGTCGTCGGTCCCGTCGAAGACTGTCTCACGCATCACCTCATGCTTGTCGTTCGTCGGGTCGGCATTGGGCGTCGTGATGAAGGCCGTCGCAATCTCGCGCACCATGCGGCCCATCGCCTGCTGCACCACCCGGTTCCGCTCGAACTTGTCGATGGTCGCGTTCCGGATCTTGAAGCTCGTCGACACCGTGCCCCAGAGGATCACCGTGATCGTCGCAAGCAGCGCCACCGCGAGCATCACCTCGATGAGCGTCAGACCGCGCTGAGAACGCTGCAGCCTCATGGTGCCACCGGCGCAATCGGAAGGTCACCCGTCGCAGGCTTCGCGATCCCCTCTGCGCCGCCCTTGTTCAGGTTCACCACATACTGCTGGACGGTCAGCGTCCCCCGAGCATCCCCTTCCGGCCAGCTGATCTCGAGCGTCACGCGGCGCATCCGCTCCGACATCTCGTTGATCATCGTCGGAATCTGACCCACGATCATCGGTAGCGCCATGCCGACGCCTGCAACGCCGGTTAGCGCACCTTCCGACTGCCCATCGGACGAACCGAACAGCGAGCTCGTCACCGAGTTCACCAACTGCTCACTCGCCTCGGGCGGAAGCTCCACCACCTCCACCACGGCGTTCCATTCCATGCCGTCGAAGCCGTCATCGCGGAAGTCACCCCGCATCTCCTCGGTCGTGTCGGAGAAGCCGTCGCTCAGCAACTCATGCTCGATATCGATCATCTTCGAACGCGCCAGCATCGCCGCAGACGACATCCGGCTCGCACGCTCGGTCATGTGAACCGAATTTGCCTGCGTGCCGATCAGAATCGTCAGGCTCACAGCCAGAATCGCAAGCGCGATCATGACCTCCAGCAGTGTGAAGCCCCGACGCATCAGTCCTCCTCCACGTCGAAGAAGTCATCGGGCACCTCAAGGTCGCCAGGCTTCACACGGACACGTCCCGACATCGGGTCCACAATCAGCGTGAAGTAGCCACCGTCGGCCCCCTTCACCCAGATCATCGAACGCTCCACAAAGCCGTTCGGGAAGAAGCCGATCGTGGCATTCCCCGACTCCACCGGCGCCTCGTCGTGGCTCGTGATAACCCGCGCAATCGTCACGCCATCCTTGAGCGTGAAGTCGCGGATGACCGTGTCATCGCAGGCCGCCATGGTACCGGCGCCGCCGGCCACGCCAAAAGGATTGGCCTCTCCGTCCTCCTTGGACGCCTTCTCCCGCTCCTTCGTGGTCTCCGCGGAGGCCACAGGGATATTCTTCTCCGAGCACTGCGCAGACAGCGTGTTGCCGCCCACCGCAAACGTCAGCTGGTAGCGGACCCCGTTGATGGCCGAGCGTCCGTAAACGTAGCGCACAGCACCAGCCACATGCAGCGCCTCCGAACGCACCTTGGAGGCGGTCAGTCCCGACATCGAGAAGGCCGTGAGTCCCATGACGGAGGCCACAATCGTCAGCACGATCATGATCTCAATCAGCGTCATGCCACGCGCCGAAGCGGTGGATCCTCGGGGCGCGTTACCGCGCCGCAGTCCGCTGCAGGCGCGGGCCTTCATGCCCGCTCAACACTGCTGCGGACGGGCTCTCTCACTTGCGCTCGCCGGTGATGTCGTCGTCCGTACCGCCCTGCCCATCGGGACCATTGCTCGCCACAGTGGGCTCATCGGAGCCGCCACCCTTGGTATAGATGTACTCGTTGTTCCACGGGTCCTTCGGGATATCCTTCACGATCGGAGACATGCCTCCCGGAGGGCTCTTCAAGTCGTCGAGGCTGTTCGGATACTCGTTCGCGGAGACATAGTAGGTGTCGACCATCTGCTTGAGGTTGCCCACCTCGGTCTGCGCCTCTTTGATCTTCGCATTGTCGAGCGCGCCCTTGGCGAAGAAGCCGACCACTGCGGCAATGCTCGCCATGATCGTCAGCACGATCATGATCTCCACCAGCGTCATGCCCCGGGTGCCCGTGCGGGCGAACGCTGCGGGTGAAATCTCGGCCAAACGGTTCTCTTTCATGGTTCCTCCTGGCTCACTTCGTGAGCGACTCGTTGAGTTGTAGAATCGGCAGCAGCACAGCGAAGACGATGAAGCCCACCACGCCACCCATCAGCAGCATGATCAGCGGCTCCATCAGCGTGGTCAGCCCCTGGATGCGCGCCGACACCTGCTCCGAATAGGCGTCCGCCACATTGTCGAGCATCTCCTCGAGCGCGCCCGTCCGCTCGCCCACAGCAATCATGTGCGTCACCATCGGCGGAAACTGCCCGCTCCGTCGGAGCGGCACCGCGATGCTCTCACCCTCGCGGATGTTCAGACGCGCCTGCTCCACCACCTCGATGAGGACCACATTGCCCAAGATGGATTTCACGATGTCCATCGCGGTCAGCAGCGGCACGCCCGAAGCCAGAAGCGTGCTCATCGTCTTGGCGAAGCGCGACACCGCCACCATCCGGGCAATGATCCCGAACACCGGCATCTTCAGGATGGTCTCGTCCCACTTCCGCCGACCCGCCGGCGTCGACTTCCACTTCTGAAACCCGCGCCACGAACCAAAACCCACAAGCAGAATCAGCCACCAGTAGCTCGACACGAAGTTGCTTACTGCCACCAGCACCACCGTGATGAAGGGCAGTGCATCCTTCTGGTCGTCGAACAGCTTGGTGATTTGCGGGATGACGAACTTCATCAGATAACCCACAATCGCGGTCCCGAAGACCATCATGATGATGGGGTAAAACATCGCCGCCGTGATCTTGTTCCGCAGCGTGACCTGCTCGTCGAGGAAGTCGGTCAGCCGCACGAGGACGAGGTCCAGGTTGCCCGAGGCCTCGCCCGCCTTCACCATGTTCACGAACAGGTCCGAGAAGACCTTCGGGTGATCCGCCAGCGCCACATGCAGCGGCGAACCCTCGTTCACCCGCTGACGCACCTCGGCGATGACCTTCTTGAGCGCCTCGTCGTCGCTCTGCTCTACCAGCGCCGTCAGCGCCTCCACCAGCGGGATACCTGCCTTGAGCAGCGTCGCCAGCTGACGGGTCATGATGGAGATCTCGCGCACGCCCGGCTGCTTCGGACCGCTGAAGGGAAGCCGAACCTCGCCCGCCTTCCGCTCCTGCTTCGACTTCCCTTCGGTATGCTCCGTGAGGAAAATCTGCTGCGCCTTCAGATGGTCGCGAAGGGCGCGCGGACTCTCCGCGTCGTAGACCCCTTTGACCTTCTTCCCCGCCGCGTTGACTCCGGTGTATTCGTAGACAGGCATGGGTGTTTATGGCCCTTCGCTCGCAAGCGTTAGGCCACCTCCTTCTGGGTCACGCGGAGAATCTCTTCCACGCTCGTCAGGCCCCGTGTCACCTTGTCTGCGCCATCCTGTCGCAGCGTCCGCATGCCTTCCAGCACCGCCTGACGCTTGATCGCGCCGGCGTCGGTGCGCCGCATCACCAGCTGCTTCACCTCCTGCGAGACCGTAAGCAGCTCGTAGATACCCAGTCGCCCGCGATAGCCGCTCTGCTTGCACTGATCGCAGCCGCCGGGACGGTGAAAGGTGTTGCCGCGCGATGCCACAAAGGCCGTCGTCACCTCGAGCTGAAGCACATCCTCTTCGGTTGGCGTGTAGGGCTGCTTGCAGTGTTCGCAGAGCCGGCGAACCAGCCGCTGCGCCATGTTGGCGAGCAGCGACGAGGCGACCAGGAAGGGCTCTACGCCCATGTCGATGAGCCGGGTGAAGGCGCCTGCTGCATCGTTCG
>CAIWGR010000120.1 GCA_903912275.1 uncultured delta proteobacterium | reverse complement strand
TTCTTGGGGGAGATTCCGCCGGAGCTGCTGGAGATGCTCGATGCGAGCGGCGGTCCGACGATGCCGGTGGCGCCCGACCCGACGAAGCTGTCGAACCTGGAACAGATCGCGAAGCTGCAGGCGATGCTGCAGTCCAAACAGAAACCCTGATGTGTGACCCCATGAAGTTGACCCGACTTTTGCTCCTCCTTCCGCTCCTTGCCCTCGCCGCCTGCTCGGGCGACGAGACACCCCAGACCTGCGGCGCGCGCTGTGGCGGCGGCGGTAGCCTGGTCGACACCGGCGGCGACGCGACGGGCTCGGGCAGCGGCGATGCGGGCAGCGACAGCGGCGCAGATACGGACGAGGATACGCTGGCCGACAGCGCAGGGTCGGCCGACACGGGCGAGGTGACTGATACCTCCGAAGATACGATCGCCGACACAGCGAACGACACGGCCGATTCGGACGGCTCGGGCGATGTGGAGATTGATGCCATCGAGGGGTCGGGGCAGACCGTGGAGGCGTTCGTGACGCTCACCGCAGCGACCATCTGCGGCAAGCTCACCGCCTGCTGCGACGGAGCGAGCGTGAACCGGTTCTTTGCCCCCTTCCTTGCCGCGGCGGGCGACCCGGCCGACCTCTACGCGGCCTACACCGCCTCGATTCCGCCCAACGCGCCGCTCGATGCGGCGACCTGCCCTGCCCTGCTCCGTGACCTCTACCTTGCGGGGCCCTTCGGGAGCTGGGCGGCAAAGGTGGCGGCGGGCGAGGCGACCTTTGCCAGCTACGCCGCAGCGGGCTGCCAGCAGCGCATTGAGGCGGCGGCCTGTGGCGCGGAGCTGGAGGCGGCCATCTCCTACGGGAGCTGTGTGGACATCGCGGCGCCGGAGCCCGGAACGCAGCGGCCCATGTTTGTGCGGACGCAGGGTCCGGGTGCCACCTGTAGCAGCATCCGCGACGGTTTTGGCGGCCTCTACTACGGCACCTGCGACCCCACGGTGAGCTTCTGCTGCCAGGGCACGGGCGGGCGATGCAGCCTTCCAACGGGCACGGGCACCGGCGTCTGCGTGGCGGCGGCGCAGGAGGGGGAGGCCTGCTCCTACTTTGGCGACATCACCCTCTGCGCGACGGGGCTCGATTGCGACTTCGACAGCAACAGCTGCGTCTCATCGGCGCTTCCGGAACTAGGCCGTGGCGACACCTGCTTCGACGCCGGCACGAACGACTTTGTGGGCGCGTGCGTCGACAGCTGGTGCGACTTCTTCGGCACGGACCGGTGCGAGAGCCTGGTGGCAGACGGCGGCGCCTGCTTCGCCGGCGAGGAGTGCGAGACAGGCAGCTGCGAGGGCGGGGTGTGCGCCGTCAGCAGCTTCTGCGTGGCGCCCTAGCGGCCTACCAGCCGTAGTTGGGGAGTTCGGCGGGTTGGTCCGATGGGTCGGGCACAGCGTTGCAGATGTAGGTGGCCTTGAGGGGCACCACGAGGCCGGCCGTAACGTAGATGGCGAAAATGCCATACCAGGGGAAGCCCGTGTCGACGCGGGCGATGCCGTTGGGGCAGTCCACCTTGGTCTTGCCGGGGATGAGGCCGTAGAGAAATCCGAAGGATGTGTGGGAC